>NZ_JBFAXX010000024.1:0-114416 GCF_040680995.1 Kitasatospora sp. NPDC051914 | reverse complement strand
GGGGTGCGGGGAACTTCGCAGTTCCCCGCACCCCCAGTGGTGTGCCCTTCGACCGGAGCGCCGGTCAGTTCTGCTGTGCGGCCGAGGGCGGCGTCCGGCCGAACTCGCAGTGGAGCGAGCGGTCGAGGCCCATCAGACGGATCACCCGGGACGGCTGGCGGGGAATCCCCTGCAGCACGACCGCCGCGTCCGCGGCGCAGTGTTCGTTGAGCCGGCGGAAGAGGTCGGCCCCCGCGCTGTCGCAGAAGGTCACCGCCGCGAGGTCGAGCACCAGCCCGCCGCTGCTGTTCTCCAGCAGGGGCAGCAGCCGGGGCTCCAGACGGGCGACGGTGTGGAGGTCCAGTTCGCCGTGCAGGGCGACCACGGTACGGCGGTCGGCGGGTCGGCGGGTGACCGAGGCGATTCCGGCCTCGGCGTGCGGTACGGGGAGGGGCAAGGAAGGCTCCTGTGCGGTGGTGCTCGGGTGGGTCTCCGCCACCGGCCGGGTTCCTCGCAAACCCGGTCGGCGGCAGAGCGGGTGACACCCCATCAGATCGAAAGGCGTCGGGGGAGGGCCGAAGGTCCCTAGTACCCGTTCCTCCCGCGGCTGCCGTGGGGCTCAGGCGTGCGGTACCACCGCGACCGGTGCCGAAGCGTGGTGAAGGACGGCGTGCGCCACCGATCCCAGGCGTGCACCCAGACCGTGCGCGCGGGTACGCCGTCCGACGACGACCAGGGCCGCTCCCGCCGAGGCCTCGACCAGCACGCCGGCCGGGCCGCCCGGCCTGACGGTCTCCGCGACCTCGACCTCCGGGTGCTTCTCCCGCCAGGGCAGTACGGCCTCCCGGACGAGCGCCGTCTCCAGGGTGCCGAGTTCGCGCAGTTCGCTCTCGGGCGGCACCCAGCCCGCGTAGCCGTAGGTCGGCGGCAGGTCCCAGCCGTGCACCACGCGGAGCCTCGCGCCGCGCAGGCCGGCCTCCCGGAAGGCGAAGGCGAGCACCGCGTCGGCGGGGGTCTGCGGGTCGAGACCGACGACGATCTCCGCCGCCTCCGCGCCCTCGCGCCGCTCACCGTCCGGCCGTCCCGCGCCCTGCGGGACGAGGACGACCGGGGAGTCCGTCCGTCCGGCGACCGCGAGGCTCACCGAGCCGACGAGCAGACCGCGGAACCCGCCGAGTCCGCGGGTGCCGAGCACCAGGAGCTCCGCGTCGCCGGCCGCGTCGAGCAGCGCCTCGGCGGGCCGGCCGTCGAGGAGTTCGCCGCGGATCGGCAGATCGGGGTGGGCGGCGGCGATCGCGGCCTCGGCGTCCCGCAGCAACTGCCGGGCCGCCGCCTGCAGATCGGTCGGCTCCCCGCGGCTGCCGCGGCCGGTCGGCGGACCGGCGTGCACGAGGAGGAGTTCGGTGCCGCGTCCGGCCGCCTCCTCGGCCGCCCAGTGTGCTGCGGTCAGGCTGCCCGGCGAGGTGTCGATACCGGCGATGACGGGTCGGGTCATGGCGCTGCCTTCCAAGTCGCTGCGGCCGATCGGGCCGGCACGAACGCTGACCCCTCCACTGTGCTGCGTCGCGGGCCGCCGTCCCAGGACCACAGGGCCGTGGTGGCGGGCCCATTGGTCCCTCGCCCGACCCCGGCCGGGTCAGCCGACGGTGGTGGAGCAGGACCTGGTGTCGAGCCGGGCGCGGCCGGTGAAGGCCTCGGTGCCGGCCTCGACGCTGCTGAGCCGGTCGGTGCGCTGCACCAGGTCGCGGCGGACGAGCGCCTGGAAGAAGGTGTTGAGGTCGAGGTCGCCGACGTACAGGTCCCAGGCGGTGCCCCAGCCGACGGTGTCGCCGGAGCGGTGGGTGTCCCAGGTGTTGTTGTTCACCCAGTACCGGCCCAGGTCGATCGACCGGTACGAGGCGCAGCCTGCGGCCTGCGCGGGCCCGGCGCCGATCGGCGGCAACCCCTCGGGGCGCGGCGGCAACTGAGGGGCAGACGCATCCCCTCACCCCGGAGGCACCCGCATGTCCGCTTCCCCGCACCGCCGTCCGCCCGGCCGCCGTCGGCTCACCCTGGCCGCCGGAGGTGCCGCGGCCGCGCTCGGTCTGGGCGCCGTCCCGCTGGCCCTGCACGCCGGCGCCGCCACCGGCACCGCGGCCACCGCCCCCGGCGCTGCCGCCGCTGCGGCCGGCGATCTCGGCCGGGCGGTGCTGCCCGCCAAGGACGGCTGGGCGGCGGAGGGCTCCGGCACCACCGGCGGCCGGGCCGCGGACGCCGCGCACACCTTCACCGTCTCCACCCGCGCCGAGTTGGTGAAGGCGCTGGCCGCCGGCCCGTCCGGGGCGCCGCGGATCATCCGGGTCAAGGGCACCGTCGACGCCAACACGGACGACGCCGGCAAGCCGCTCGGCTGCGACGACTACGCCGCCGGCACCGGGTATTCGCTCGCGGCCTACCTCAAGGCCTACGACCCCGCGGTGTGGGGCCGGACGAAGCTGCCCTCCGGCACACAGGAGGACGCCCGCCGTGCGGCCCAGGCCAGGCAGGCGGCCCGCGTCGTGCTCACCGTGCCCTCGCACACCACCATCGTCGGCGTACCCGGCACCGGCGCGGGCATCACCGGCGGCAGCCTCGTGGTCAAGAACGCCGACGACGTGATCGTCCGCAATCTCGCCCTCACCGACGTCCGCGACTGCTTCCCGCAGTGGGACCCGACCGACGGCTCCACCGGCAACTGGAACTCCGCCTACGACGCCGTCTCGCTGCGCGGTGCCACCCACGTCTGGGTCGACCACAACACCTTCTCCGACGCCCCGCACTTCGACGCCGCCAACCCGACCCGCTTCGGCCGTGAGTACCAGGTCCACGACGGCGCGCTGGACATCACCAACGCCTCCGACCTGGTCACCGCCTCGTACAACCGGTTCAGCAACCACGACAAGACGATGCTGATCGGCAGCAGCGACAAGGACACCAAGCTGCGCGTCACCCTGCACCACAACGTCTTCGAGGGCATCGTCCAGCGCGCCCCGCTCGCCCGCGTCGGGCAGATCCACCTGTACGACAACTACTACGACACCACCAAGACCAACGGCTACGCGCACGGTTACAGCGTCGACTCCCGGGCCGGCGCGCAGATCGTGGCGCAGAACAACCACTGGCGGCTGTCGTCGGACCGCAAGGCCGCCCAACTGCTCAGCGGCGACGGCACCGGCGCGTTCGCCGGCAGCGGCAACCTCGTCAACGGCAGCACGGTGGACCTGGTCGCCGCGTACAACGCCGCCAACTCCAAGAAGATCAGGGCGACCGCCGACTGGCGGCCCACCCTCGCCGCCGGCCTGGAGCCCGCCGCCGCGCTGCCCGCCGAACTGCCGAAGAAGGCCGGCGCCGGCGTGCTCACCGAGAGCGGCGGCGCGGCCACCGCCCCGGTGACGGCCGGCCGGACCCTGACCGTCGCCGCCGACGGCTCCGCCGCGTACCGCACCGTGCAGGCCGCCGTGGACGCTGCCGCCGCGGGCGACACCGTGCTGATCGCGCGCGGCACCTACCGCGGGACGGTCAACGTCCCGGCCGCCAAGAAGGGCCTGACCCTCAAGGGCGCCACCGGCAACGCCGAGGACGTGGTCCTCAGCTACGACAACGCGGCCGGCACGGCCAGGCCCGGCGGCGGCACCTACGGCACCGAGGGCAGTGCCACCCTCACCGTGTCGGCGAACGACACCACCGTCACCGGCCTCACCGTGCAGAACACCTTCGAGCGCTCCGCCCACCCGGAGATCACCGCGACCCAGGCGGTCGCCCTCGCCGCCCGCGGCGACCGGCAGCAGTACCTCAACTCCCGCTTCATCGGCCACCAGGACACCGTGCTGAACTGGGCGCCCAGCGCCACCGGCCAGTACCGCCAGTACTTCCGCAACTCCTTCGTCGCGGGCGACGTCGACTTCGTCTTCGGCAACGCCACCGCCGTCTACGACCGGGTCAACATCACCCTGCGCGACCGCGGCGCCGCCGCCGGCGGCAACAACGGCTACCTCGCCGCGCCCAACACCGACGCGGCCAGGAAGTACGGCATCCTCGTCACCGACAGCACGATCAGCAGCAGCGCCAAGGCGAACACCTTCCACCTGGGCCGCCCCTGGCGGACCGGCCCGACCGCCGTCGGGCAGCTCCTGATCCGCAACACCGTGCTGCCCGCCGCGGTGAAGACCGCCGCCCCGTGGACGGACATGGGCGGCTTCTCCTGGAAGTCCGCACGCTTCGCAGAGTACGCCAACACCGGCCCCGGCGCGGCCGTCAACGCCTCCCGGCCGCAGCTCACCGCGGCCCAGGCCGCCGCGTACACCGCCCGCGCCTACCTGGCCGGCACCGACGGCTGGAACCCGGTCGGCTGACCCGCTCCGCCCCGCCTCTACTCGCCGGTAGTAGGGGTCTGGACCTGTCGAAAGGACGTGCTGTCGGGCTGTTACGCTGCCGCCTCCTCCCTTCCTGGGAACGCTCACAGCCCATCGAGAGGGCGTACCACAGGCATGATCCCCGACGAGGCGACCGCGGACCTCCACGCCTTCTTCGACCGTCACCACGCCGAACTCGCCCGCCTGGCCCACCTGCTGACGGGCGGGGCGGAGGCTGCCGACGACCTCGCCGCCGACGCCCTGGCCGGGCTCGGGCGCCACTGGGAGCAGGTGCTGCGCACCGGCTCCATGCTCGCCCGGGCCCGCGGCGAGGTCGTCCGCCTGGCCCGGGCCCGCGACCGTGCCGCAGCCCTGAGGCCGCGGCGCACCGTACCGGCGGCGGGCAGCGGGGACGTCCTGGCCGCACTGCGGCGACTGCCCTTCCGTCGGCGCGCCTGCGTGGTGCTCCGGTACGCCTTCGACCTCCCGGCGGCGGAGGCCGCGCAGGCTCTGGGCACGGCGGTCGGTACGGTGGAGCGCCGCACCGCGAAGGGCGCGGCGGAACTGCAACGGCAGCTCGGCACCCGGGCCGCCGACGGACTGATGGGAAGGAGGAACCGATGACGGACGGACCGACGAACGACGAACTGCGCGGCCTGCTGCGGGAGGCCGCCGAGGCCCACCGCCCCGACCGGGCCCGGATGCTGGCCAGGATCGAACGCGCCACGGCCGGCCCCGCGCGGGGTGGCACCCGCCGCAGCAGCACCGCTCTCTCCTGGCCCAAGGTGCTGCTCGCCTCCCTCGCCACGGCCGGCGTGATGGCGGCCGGCGGACTCGCCGTCGCCGCGATCGTGCAGCCCCCGGCCCCCCGGCCCTCGCCCACCGCGGCCGCCGCCCCGACGGCTTCGGCCACCGGGCCGGCGACCGGCAGCGCGGCTCCCGCCGACCCCACCCCGTCCACCGGGCCCTCCCACGACTCACCGACCGCACCGGGGCCCAGCAGGACCCCGACCCGCTCCGCCGGAGCCTCCGCCACCCCCGACCGCTCCCCGGCACCCCCCGCGGCCGGCAGCCGCACCGAGGACGGACCGCTCTGGGCCGACGGCTCCGTCGACCCGCACAGCCTCCCCTTCTGGACGCAGAGCAACGTCACCCTCAAGACCCGGCAGCCGCTCAGCGCCCTCACCGTGGAGCTGCGCATCGCCCTGACCGCCGGCGTCAAGGACACCGGCCACTGGCAGACCCGCCCCGCCGACGACTTCACCGTCACCGTGCGCGAGGAGTCCGGCTTCCTGGTCTACCGGTGGACCCTCAGGCCGGGCCGGAGCGTGCCCGCCGGGGAGCACGTCTTCGCCGGCCAGTTCAACCACGCCGACGGCGGCCGCGACGCCAAGGACGACGCCTACCGCGCCGACGCCACCGCCCCCGGCGGCCCCGCCGCGGTCTGGGGCGACTTCGCCCGTACCGGCTGAGCGGTACGGCCCCGGCCGACCGGCTTCCGGACGGCTCGTCAAAGAACCTCCCCTCCTTCGGCAACCTTCCGCCGACGGGCGGCAACCAGGGAGCGGACACCGGTCCGTCGGGCCGTCGGGCACGGCGTTCCGGTGTCGAGCGGCCCCGGAGTTCCGGGATGCATGTCTTCCCCCGTACCGACAGTTGCCAAGGATTCGTGAGACGTGAGCAAGCGAGCGATACGTCCCAAGCGCGGCAGGATCGCGGCCCTGGGCGGCGTGGCCGCCCTGATGACCGCCGGCATCGCGGGCGGCCTGTGGGCCGGCGCGGACGCGGCCGCACCGGCGCCGGCCCCCGGCGCTGCCTACACCCTGGTGAACGCCGCGAGCGGGCTGTGCCTGCAGGCGCCACCGGCCGGCGCGGACGGTGTGCAGCTCACCCAGGCGGGCTGCGGCGGCCAGACGCAGACCTGGACGCTGACCGCCTCCGGCAGCGGCTTCCGGCTGGTGGCCGCGCACAGCGGTGCCTGCGCGGGCGTCCGGGACGCGAAGACCGGTGCGGGTGCGGCCGTGCAGCAGGAGGCGTGCGACGACGCGGCGGCCTCGCAGCGCTGGACGGTGACGGCCGTCGAGGGCGGCTTCCGCGTGGTGAACGCCGGCAGCGGCAAGTGCCTTGCGGTCAAGGACGGTTCCACCGCCGCCGGCGCCCCGGTGCAGCAGAACTCCTGCGACTCGGCGGCGGC
This sequence comes from Kitasatospora sp. NPDC051914, assembly GCF_040680995.1. NCBI lineage: Bacteria > Bacillati > Actinomycetota > Actinomycetes > Kitasatosporales > Streptomycetaceae > Kitasatospora > Kitasatospora sp. NPDC051914. The sequence goes on along the minus strand of NZ_JBFAXX010000024.1, from coordinate 107,873 downwards.
CAAGCGCTGGGCGTTCAAGGCGGCCGGCACCGCGCCGACCCCCACGGCGACCGCCACCGCCAAGCCCAGCGCGAGCGCGACGGCGAAGCCCACGGCGACGGCCACCACCAAGCCCACCGCCACCGGTGGGACCGGGACCGGTGCCGTGCCGGCCTGGCCGACCCCGCAGGGCGCCGACGTGCCGCTGACTTCGACCCAGCAGGTCGCCAAGCTCTTCGACGGCGGCGGCAAGCGCTTCGTCGGCAAGGGCGCCCTGGGCACCGGCGGTCAGTCGGAGAGCCAGCCCGCGATGTTCGAACTCGCCGACGGTGCCGTGCTCCAGAACGTGATCCTCGGCGACCCGGCCGCCGACGGCGTTCACTGCAAGGGCAGTTGCACCCTGCGGAACGTGTGGTGGGAGAACGTCGGCGAGGACGCCGCCACCTTCAAGGGCACCTCGGCCGCCCAGGTGATGACGGTCGACGGCGGCGGTGCGCGCGGCGCGGCGGACAAGGTCTTCCAGCACAACGGCCCCGGCACCTTCGTCATCAAGAACTTCCGGGTCGAGGACTTCGGCAAGCTCTACCGATCCTGCGGCAACTGCAAGACGCAGTACCCGCGGCACGTCGTCATCGACAACGTGATCGCCACCGCCCCCGGCAAGAAGATCGTCGGCATCAACTCCAACCTGGGCGACACCGCGAAGATCACCCGCCTGACCGTCGTCGGCGACAGCAGCAAGAAGATCACGGTCTGCCAGCGCTTCACCGGCGTCACCTCGGGTGAGCCCAAGGAGGCCGGCAGCGGACCGGACGGCACCAACTGCCTCTACGCCGCGGCCGATGTGACCTACAAGCCCTGACCCCGGCACCCCGCGGGGCGTGTGGGTGCCTCCACGCGCCCCCATGGGGTGCCCTGTCCCTTCGACAACACGCCCCGTGCCGCCGCCGGAACCGTGATCGCCGTTCCTGTGGCGAGCGGGGCGGCGGCGCCGCTACGGTGGGCGCCATGGGGTTGGGATCTTGGTGGCGCGGTTCCTCCGCAGCCTCCCGCAATCGGCACAGCGACACTGCTCCGCCCACCGAGGAGGCGGTACTCGCCCTGGTGGCCGAGCAGTTGGCGGAGATCAGCGGCGACCGCTGGACGGCCGGGCCGGATGCGGCCGCCGGGCCCGGCACGATCGCCGTGGTGCCCGCCGCACTGCACGGCGACGGCCCTGTCCACCTCGACCTCACCGTCCTCCTGGACGCGTCCCGTCCGGAGGCCGGCGCGGTGACCGACTGCGTCGCCGGGTTCGCGGCGTCCTCGGAGCCTGCCGCGCGCCGCGCGGTGGAGGTGTGGGCCGCGACCGCGGGTGTCACCGTCCTCGAACTCCTCGCCCACAACGGCCGGTTCGCCGGCCACCTGCACCCGGACGACGCGGACGGGCTGCCCGGCTGGCACGCCGTGCACGGCGGCATCGTGGCCTGGGGCTCGGGCGAGCGCCACAACGCCGTCCAGGACTGGATGCTGAACCGCCCCGTCCTGCCGCGGCTCGCCGGGGCCTTCGCGGACGGCTTCGCCCGGGACCGGCTGGTCGGTGTCTCGCTGCTGTTCGGCGGCGGGGCCGGCGAGGAGACCGCCGAGGTCCGGGTCGACGGCGAACTGCACGAGCAGGCGTCCAAGGCGCTGCTGGCCCTGGACTGGCCGCGGCCGGAGGCGGGTACCGCCTACGCGCGGACCTTCGTGCTGCTGGTCCGTCGGCAGCGTCCCTGAGCGGGGCGGGGAGTTCAGCGCGCGGCCAGCGGGTAGGCGTGTGCGCCGGCCGGCCCCGGGTAGTCGGGCAGCCAGCGGGCGAGCACCAGCCCCGAGGGGTGGAACATCGGTTCGGGCAGCTCGTCCACGGCGAACCGTTCCCACCCGGCGCAGCTGTGCGGCTCGGTGACGTACGCCGGGGCGTCGCTGGGCGGGGCCAGTACGGCGGCGGTCAGCCGGGGCCGGCCGAGCTCGTGGTCGAGCAGGACGGCGAGCACCCGCATCGCGTCGGCGGGGAGCACGATGCCGGTCTCCTCGGCGAGTTCGCGGGCGGCGGCCTCCTCGAAGGACTCGCCGGTGCCGTCGACCTTGCCGCCGGGGAGGCTCCAGGTGGGCGGCTCCCCGGCGGTGGTGCGGCGGCCGACCAGGACCCGGCCGTCGGTGGTGGGCACGATCACCCCCGCACCGATGATCGGGCCACCGGCGCCCGGGCCTGCGGTCACCAGGCCGCCTTGGAGTAGTCCTTGAGGAAGCAGCCGTACAGGTCCTCGCCGAGCTCGCCGCGGACGATCGGGTCGTAGACCCGGGCGGCGCCGTCGACGAGGTCGAGCGGGGCGTGGAAGCCCTCGTCGTGCAGGCGCATCTTGTCGGGGTGCGGCCGCTCGTCGGTGATCCAGCCGGTGTCGACGGCGGTCATCAGGATGCCGTCGGTCCGGTACATCTCCTCGGCGCTGGTGCGGGTGAGCATGTTCAGCGCGGCCTTGGCCATGTTGGTGTGCGGGTGACCCGCGCCCTTGTAGCCGCGGCTGAAGACGCCCTCCATGGCGGAGACGTTGACGATGTACTTGCGCCGGGCGGCGGAGGCGGCCAGTGCCGACCGCAGCCGGCTGATCAGGATGAACGGCGCCGTGGAGTTGCAGAGCTGCACCTCCAGCAGCTCCATCGGGCCGACCTCCTCGACGGTCTGCACCCAGCTGTTGGTGGGGGAGAGGTCGGGGACGAGTCCGCCGGCGTCGATGGCGGTGCCGGCCTCGATCCGGGCGGGCGAGGCGGAGCCGGTGACCAGGGCGAGGGAGGTGACGTCCTCGGCGCTGATCCGGTCGCTGTTGCCGGTGGCCTGGCCGGGCAGCGCCGGGACGTCGACGCTGCCGCTGCCGAAGCGGCCGATGACGGTGGAGGAGGGCAGTTCGCCCGCGGGCAGCGGGGCCGACTCCGCGGCGACGAGCTCCCGGTAGGACTCGGGCGGCCGGCGGACGGTCTGCGCCGCGTTGTTGATCAGGATGTCCAGCGGGCCGTCCGCGGCGACCTCGTCGGCCAGCGCCATGACCTGGGCCGGGTCGCGCAGGTCGATGCCGATGATCTTCAGGCGGTGGATCCACCGGTCGCTGTCCGGCATCGCCTTGAAACGGCGGATGGCGTCGTTGGGGAAGCGCGTGGTGATGGTGGTGTGGGCGCCGTCGCGCAGCAGGCAGAGCGCGATGTACATGCCGATCTTGGCGCGGCCGCCGGTGAGCAGGGCGCGCCGGCCGGTGAGGTCGGCGCGGGCGCTGCGGCGGGCGTGGTTGAGCGCGGCGCAGCTGCGGCACAGCTGGTGGTAGAAGGCGTCGACCTCGACGTACCGCTGCTTGCAGGTGTAGCAGGAGCGGGGGCGCTCGAGTATCCCGGCGATCTCGGTGGTGGTCTCGGTGGTCAGGCCGAAGGCGCCGGCGGTCTCGTCGTCGATCCGGCCGGGTGCGCCGGTCGCGGTGCGCGAGGTGACCAGCCGGTCGTTGGCGGTCTTGCGGGCGCGGGTCTCCTGGCGGCGGCGCTGCTTGAGCGTGCGGAAGATGCCGCCGACCGCCTTGCGGACGGTGATTGCGTCCGGGTGGTCCACGTGCAGGTCGTCGAGCTCGGCGAGCACGTCCAGGCACAGGGCCAGCCGCTCCGGGTCGATGCCCGGGCCGTGGTCGATGTCCTCCTCGGCCGCCTGGTCCTGCTCGGTCCTGATCTGGGTCTGGGTGTCCGGGCCCGCCGTCATGCCTGCTGCTGCTTCCCTCGTTGCGCCGCCTGTACCGGCGAATGCTACGGGAGCGGCCGGACGTGGGGCGAAAAGTAATACCTGCATCAGCATTGCAGGAGTTACTCGGCCGAAGCTAACGTAATACCTGCAATGGCAATCGGCTAATTACAGGCAGGGGTGGACCGTGCAGACCTGGGACGACTGGCAGCACAGCTGGGACCGCCAGCAGGAGTGGTACCTGCCCGACCGCGAGGAGCGGTTCCGGGTGATGCTCGACCTCGTGGAGGCCACCGCCGGCCCCGCACCCCGTGTACTCGACCTCGCCTGCGGCACCGGCTCGATCAGCGAACGGCTGCTGGCGCGCTTCCCCGCGGCCGTCTCCACCGGAGTCGACGTCGACCCGGCGCTGCTCGCCATCGCCCGCGGCCACTTCGCCGACGAGCCGCGCCTCACCCTGGTCACCGCCGACCTCAACGACCCCGACTGGGCGCAGCAGCTGCCCGACGGCGACCCCTACGACGCGGTGCTCACCGCCACCGCACTGCACTGGCTGTCCACCGACCGGCTGCTGCGCCTCTACCGCGACCTGGTGCCGCTGATCCGCCCCGGCGGCCTCTTCCTCAACGCCGACCACATGCCGCAGACCGGCACCCCGCTGCTCAACGCCGCCCACGCCGCCTTCGAGCGCACCCGGCAGGAGCGGGAGCGCGCCGAAGGCGTCCTGGACTGGGAGGGCTGGTGGAAGGCCGCGGCCGACGAGCCGGCCCTGGCCGACGCCGTGGCCGCCCGGTTCGCGATCCACGGCAGCCACGCCGACGGCGACAGCCACCCCGCCGAGTGGCACGCCGCCCGCCTGATCGAGGCCGGCTTCCGGGAGGCCGGCCCCGCCTGGCGGTCGGTCAGCGACGCACTGGTTGCGGCGGTGCGCTGACCACCGGCAGCTCCTCCAGCGCGATCCCGAAGTGCTCGCGGTACGCGGCGAGCGCCTGCGCCTCGGACAGCTGCTCCTCGCGGCGGGAGCCGTCCGGGCCGGTGCGGATCAGCCGCGTGCCGGCGAGCGTGATCCGCCCCTCGGGCGCCAGCCGCGAGCAGGTCGTCGACCGGGTGAAGTACGAGTCCGGCGAGGTCGCCTGCCACCAGCAGGTGGGGGAGAAGTCCGCCAGCGCGTACGGGCGCAGGTCCAGCCGGTACTGCGGATCACCGTTCATCACGACGTCCAGCCCGCCGTCGCCGTGCCCGGCCAGGGTGAACTCCCCGGCCGGGTCGGCCTGCGGGCCGGTGCGGTCGAGCCGCAGCGGATCGTGGCTGAGCCGGCCGAAGCCCACGTCCGCCAGCCACGGCCCGTCCAGCTCGACCCGCAGCGCCATGTGGTCGAAGGGCGGCCCGACCCGGCCCTCCTTCCCGAACACCCGGGCCGACAGCAGCTCCACCCGGAAGCCGAGCGCCTCCAGCAGCGCGGCGAAGGCGCCGTTGAGCTCGTAGCAGAAGCCGCCGCGCCGCCGCTCCACGATCTTCGCCCACAGCGCGTCCGGCTCCAGGACGATCGGCTCGCCCAGCACCACGCTCAGGTTCTCGAACGGCACCGCGGCCAGGTGCGCCCGCTGCAGCTCGCGCAGCGCCGCGGCGTCCGCCCGCTCGGGGCGCCGCACGCCGATCCGGTCCAGGTACGCCGCCACCTGTCGCTCGTCCACTCGGATCTCCTCTTCCTCCGTACTCGGACGGTCCGTCAACGAGGCCGATCGTCGCACTCCTGACGGTCCGTCGAAAGAAAACTCCGAAAAAACGTTTGGGATTCCTGTTATCCCCTGGCGTCCCACGGATCTCCCATGTGTCGGCAAGCACCACACCCCACCGGCCGACGAGGAGAGACACATGTCACACAGGAAAGCGTCGCACCGTCGCCGCAATCGCCGTGGGCTGATGTTCACCGCAACCGCCGTCACCGCGGGACTGATCGCGGGAGCCTTCACCATCGGCTCCGTGATGGAGGGCAACAAGCCGCTCCGCACCTCGGCGGACGCGGCGATCGCCCAGGAGCTGGAGCCCTCGCCCGCCGCCGCCCCGCTGTACCAGAACGAGCCGACCCCGGTCACCTCCATACCCAAGGACGACCCGGCCCGCGGTCTCGTCTACGGCGGCCTCGTGCCCGCGGCCAGCGGTGAGCGCTGCGTCGGCAGCTACAAGGTCAACGACGAAGGCCTGTGCAGCCACGGCCCGGACGCTCCGCCGAAGGGCATCGACGTCCACAAGGACACCGCGCCCGCGGTCGCGACCACCGCCAAGCCCGCCGACCTGGCGCCGGCCGCGGCCGCCGCGCCGCCGTCCTCCGCCGAGCTGCTGAGCGACACGCCGCCGGTCCTGGACGTGCAGACCGGCAAGGCCCTCGGCGGCTCCGCCACGCCCGCCGCCGGCACCCCCTCGGCCGGAGCGGGGGCCGCGGCCGAAGGCTCCAAGGTGGTCTGCGACGGCGACGGCTCGACCGGCAACCGCGTCCAGGTGCTGTACGTCCACGCCCCGGGCAACGACCGGTTCGCCGAGTACCTCGCCTCCTTCAAGAAGTGGGCCGCGGACACCGACACCATCTACAACGCGAGCGCCCAGGAGACCGGCGGCGTCCGGCACATCCGCTTCGTCACCGAGTCCGACTGCACCGCGTCCGTGCTGAACGTCGAGCTGTCCGCCTCCTCCCTCCAGGAGTTCGGCGCCAGCAACAAGGCGCTCGCCGCACAGGGCTTCAACCGCAAGGACCGCAAGTACATGATCTTCGCCGACGCGAAGGTCTACTGCGGCATCGGCACCTTCAACGGCGACGAGCGCCCCGGCCAGGACAACCTGTCCAACTTCGGCCCCTCGTACGGCCGCACCGACAACGGCTGCTGGGGCGGCTCCACCGCGGCCCACGAGCTCGGCCACAACCTCGGCGCCGTCAACAACAGCGCCCCGCACACCAGCAAGGGCGCGCACTGCGTCGACGAGTGGGACATCATGTGCTACTCCGACTCGCCGTACTACCCCAAGATGCAGACCCTCTGCCCGAACCGCGCCGAGGACGAGCGGCTCGACTGCAACCACGACGACTACTTCAACACCAACCCGCAGCCGGGCAGCTACCTGACCACGCACTGGAACATCGCCAACAACCAGTTCCTGTTCGCGAACGGCGGCACCAACCCCAACCCCAACCCGACCAAGTCGCCCAGCCCGAGCCCGACGACGCCGAACCCGACCAAGTCGCCCAGCCCGAGCCCCAGCCCGACCGGCTCGAACCCGACGCCCAGCCCCAGCCCGACCACGACCACCGGCCCCAAGGTGACCGTCGGCCAGATCACCCCGAACTCGGCGGTGCTCAGCTGGGCCGCCGCCACCGGCGCCGCCGGCTACGAGCTGCAGCTGAACGGCCGCACCATCGCGACCGTCACCTCCACCGTCGTCCGCCTGGTCAACCTGAAGCCCGACACCGAGTACAAGATCGCCGTCGCGGTCAAGGACGCGTCCGGCAAGACCGCCAAGCCGGGCCGCACCACCGCCTTCCGCACCGCCAAGGCGGCCGGCCCCGGCCCCACCAAGCCCGGCACCCGGTACCTGATGCTCAACAGCCTCACCGGCCAGGCCGCCGACATGTGGGGCGGCTCCACCCGCGACGGCGCCGTGCTCATCGGCTACCAGCGCCACGGCTACTCCAACCAGCAGTGGCTGTTCGAGGACGCCGGTGACGGTTACCTGCAGATCCGCTCCGCCCGCTCCGACAAGTGCCTGCAGATCGGCGGCCAGGCCGTCGCCGGCCAGTACGTGATGCAGCAGCCCTGCTCCTCCGTCGACAGCCAGAAGTGGAAGGTCGACTCCGCCGGCAGCGGCTACGCGCTCACCGCCAAGGGCTCCTCGCTGGTCCTCGGCACGAGCAAGCGCTGGTACTACGGCGGCTGGCTGCTGGAACTGCAGCAGCCCAACGGCCAGTCCTACCAGAACTGGACCATCCAGCCCGCCTCCTGACGAGGCGCCCCAGGACCCGGCGGGGCGGGAACCGACCCTCCCGCCCCGCCGGCCCGACCAGGAGCCACCGCCATGCGCCTGCGCACCCTCGCCGCCGCCACCGCCCTCACCGGCCTGACCGTGCTCGGCACGGCCCAGCCCGCCGGCGCGCACGGCGACACCATCGCCTTCGCCGTCTCCGGCCTGGTCGACGGCCACATCACCGCCGTCGCCACCTGGGAGAACGACCACGACCCGGTCGACGAGAAGATCGCCGGCACGCTCAACGCCGTCGCCGCCGACGGCCGCGCCGTCGGCCCCTGGCCGCTCGTCGCCGTCGCCGGCAAGACCGGCACCTACACCACCGCCCTCCAACTTCCGCCCGGACACTGGAAGGTGACCGTCGAATCCGGCTTCCCCGCGCTCGGCCGCGGCGAGGCCGAGCTCGACGTCACCGCCGTCCCCGGCACCGCCCCCAGCAGCGGACCGGTCGCACCCGTCCCGTCCTCCACCGCCACCGGCACGCCCGCACCCGCCGCCTCCGGCAAGCAGGCCACCGAGACGGTCGAGGTCGCTGCTGCCGGCACCGACAGCGCCTGGACGGGAGTGCTCGCCGCCGCAGCCGTCGTCGCGGCGGCCGCGGCCGCCGCGATCCTGCTGCTGCGCCGCCGCCGCGCGGCACGCTGAACCGCCGCCGGGACGCCGTTGCACACGGCGTCCCGGCGACATATCGCCTCGTCGATCTGTCGACACCTGGCCACGGACGACGGGTTGTGCCGCCCCGGCCACCGCAGGCCACCATGAAGGCATGGACATCGACACGGTCGTCCGCACCCGACGTGCCCTGCACGCCGTCGCCGAGACGGTGCTCGCCGGGCCGCAGTACCGGGCCAGCGGCACCATCAGGCTGCGGGCCTACCCCGGCGGCTTCGCCACCAGCGCCGAGCCGTTCCTCCAGGTCATCGGCGGCGAACTGATGGCACCCGGACACCGGCTCGCCCTGCAGCGCACCACCTGCGCCGCCCTCGCGGCCGCCGTCGGCGTCGAGCCGGGACCACCCGAGGGCCTCTACCGCGACGGCTCCGGCGCCGCCCCCGACGACCCCGTCGACGCCGACCCGCAGGCCGCCCAGTGGATCGCCCACTGCCTGGGCGCCGGCGACACCGCCCTGCGCCGCCTCGCCCCCGGCGCGGAGCCGGTGCTCTGGCCCGAGCACTTCGACATCGGCATCACCCTGGACGAGGTCAACTACGGCGTCTCCGCCGGAGACGACTACCAGCCCGAGCCCTACGCCTACGTCGGCCCGCACACCCCGCGCAGCGGCCCGTTCTGGAACGCCCCGTTCGGCGCCGCCCGCACCGTCCGCGAACTCGGCGGCGCCGACGCCCTCACCCGCTACCTCGGGGAAGGCCGCCGGCTCGCCGAAGCCTGACCCGTCCGGACCTGCCGGCGGTAGCGGTCCAGCACGTCCTGCCGCAGCAGCGCCCCGAACCCGGCCGCCTCCAGCCGCAGCCCCAGCTGCGCCTCGGCGATGCCCAGCGCAGTTGCCGCCGAGGCCAGGTGCCAGTCGTGCGCGGCCAGCGTGTCCAGCAGGTACCCGCGGCGGACCTGCGCCTCCGAGAGCCGGAAGGTCTTCAGATAGGCGAGCCGGCCGGACTCGTCGGTGATCGTCTCACCGATGTGGTTATCCCGACCCGGACGGAACTCGGGCAGGAACCGGCCCAGCGTGAACCGGCCCATCCGGTGCACCTTCCGCATCCGCACCTCGGCGCCGAACACGGCCCCGGCCATCGTCGAGTCGTGGAACTCCGCCCACGCCCGCTCCTGCTCCCGGGCCGCCGCCCGCAGGTCGGCCAGCGAACGGATGCCCGGGCCCGGGATCTCCGCCCGGAAGTCCGGCACCGGCGCCGACAGCAGCGCGTAGTGGTGGATCAGCTCGCCGAACAGGTCGAGCACCAGCGTCGGATGCAGCGCCCGGTAGTCCTCCGGGTGCGGCACCGCGAACGCCGCGGCGAGCGCGTCCGCCACGTACAGCACCACCCCGCACTGGCCCGGGTGGATCTCGAACACCTGCAGCGCCTCCGCCAGCCCGCGGACGTGCGCACCCCGGTACGCCTCCTCCGCCCGGGGCGACAGCCCGGCCCGCACCGCCCGCTGCGACCACTCCTCCCACACCACCGTCGGCCCGCCGAAGTGCAGCGCCAGGTAGCCCTCCAGCGCCAGGTGCAGCGGCAGGAACCGCAGCCGGGTCGAGGACTCCTTCAGGGCCAGCCGGCTGTGCGACCGCACCGGCACCCTCGGCGGCACCTGCTCGCCCAGCGAGGTGCCGTACGCGGCCGCCGAACCGTCGGACGTCCAGTCCGCGACGAAGCCGTGCGGCACGTACGCCGTGTACCGCTCGCCCTGCCCCAGGTTCACCGAGGCGTGCGTGTCGCCGTACAACCGGCGGTGCAGCCGCAGGTCGGTGATCGGTTCCTCGCGCACCAGCGGCACCAGTCGCACGCCGCCCCACACCTGGGCCGGCCGGGTGGCCAGTCCGGCCGGGTCCAGCACGGTCGGGTCCGACGCGGTCATCGCAGCTCCCCTTCCTGTCGCGGCAGCGTGCCGTTCGCGGCCCGGTCGCCGCCCGTGCTCCGGTGGTCGCCCGTGCTCCGGTCGTCGCCGGCCAGGAACGCCTCCGTCCGGGCGGCCAGGTGCGCGGTCAGCTCGGCCAGGCCCGTCCGGCCCTCGGCGAAGCGGGCGATCCCGACCAGCGGCGCCAGGTCCTCGGCGTCCCGGATGCCCGCGGTCGGGACACCCGGCGCGAGCCGGCGCACGTCGAAGCCGTCCGCGTCGTACACCGGATTGAGGTGCACGATCCGGGTCGCGCCCGCCGGGTCCAGTCGGGTGCGCCACACCCGCAGCACCTCGGCGGCCAGACCGGGCGGCGCGTTGTCCCAGCCGTCCGACACGATCACCAGCCGCTCCGGCGCGGTCTCCAGCGCGTCCACGATCCGCCGCCCCAGCGGCGTCGGCCCGGACGGCCGGACCATCAGCGCGTCCCGGCGGCCCGAGGTCCACAGCGCCGTGTACTCGCCGGCCAGCGCGGCCAGCAGGTGGTGGCAGGCCAGCGCCACCGCCAGCGGACGGCGCCGCTTCTGCCCGGAGCCGTACGAGGAGAAGCTGTCGTCGAGCACCGCTGCGACCCGGCCCCAGGTGCCCCGCTCCGCACCGGCGGTGCGCCGGGCAGCCGCCTCCAGGGCCGCCGTCAGCTCGGCGCGCCGCTCGGCCCGCTCGGCGAGCGGCAGCCCCAGCACGTAGGAGGCCAGTCTGGTCAGCGGCATCCGGCCCAGGTCGGCCCGTACGGCCGACGCCCCCGCCTCCCGCGCGGTCTCCTGCAGCCGCAGCAGCTCCAGCCGGGTCATCCGCGGCGCGATCCGCTCCAGGAAGGCCGCCCGCGGAATGCCGTGCTTCGCCGCGAAACCCTCGGCGACCGTGTACGGCAGCTCGTACACCGCCGACTTCTCGTAGTGGGCCCGCCGCCAGGTGTCCAGCAGCGGCTCCTCGAACGAGCGCCCGCGGTGCCCGCCGCCGCCGAACGCGAAGTCACCCAGTTCCGGTACGGCCGGCACCAGGTGCGCATGGCGCAGCGCGGTACGGAAACCGCCCCGGTACTTCACCGCGTCCAGCACCGGATCGGGCCGCGCCGCCATCCAGTCGCGGATCAGCGCCCGCGTCCGCCGGTTGTTCACCCTCGCCCGGCGCAGCTCGCCGAACAGCCGGTACACCCGCTGCGGCGGCAGCAGCGCCAGCCGCCGCGCGATCAGCCGGCCCTCGGTGCGGCGCTGCTCCCCGGTGGCCTCCCGCGAGCTCTCCAGCAGTCGGCGCACGATCAGCGCGGCATTGTGGTCGTTGATGTCCAGGGCCAGTACCGCGGCGTACAGCTCGCGGTAGTTGCCCAGCATGTACGCGTGCAGGAAGTCCAGCGAGAGGCGCTGCTCGGCCGCGTCCGCGTGGAACTCGCGCTGGCCGGTCGCCGTCACGGCCGCGTTCACGAACAGCAGCACGTCCTCGGCGGCGACCAGATCGCCCAGGGTCTCCATGGCTCGCCCCCCCATCGGTGTGGATGCCGGCCGGGGAATGGGGGCACGAACTGCGAATCATCGCTGTAGAGGCGCCTTCCGGAAGTCGCACCGGAGTCCCGCGGCCGGCCGGACGACGCTACCAGAGCATCCGCCGCTGCTCAGCGGCATTTCCGCCGGTGCTCCGCGCCCGCGGTGCCGGGCTCTTGCTGACGGATCGTCAACACGTCGTGCGAGCAGTATTGACGGTGTACAGCCACGGATCTACAACGAAGGGAGCTCCCCTCCCGGTGCCCCCGACCGGTCCGGAGCAGTGAACGTGCGTCTTCTCGAACCCCTCACCGTGGAAGAGGCCCTCCCATGCGTCCGTCCAGCTGCCTGGCCCTGATCACCGCCGCCGCCGCCATCGCCGTCGGCGCCCTCCCCGCCTCCGCCGCACCCGCCGTGCCCGGCTCGCCGACTGCCGCCGTGCCCGTCCTGACCGCCGGCGGACCTGACGGCGCCGCGGTCGCCGCGGGCGACGTGCTCGCGGCACCGCTCACCGCGGGCACCCGCGCCACCTTCTACTCGACCGCGACCAGCACCACCGGAGTCACCTGCGGAGCCTCGCAGTTCACCGCCACCGTGCTCACCAACCCCGACGCACCCGGCACCGCCACCGAGTCCCTGACCGGAATGGCCTTCAGCTCCTGCACCAGCAACGTCACCGGCGTCACCGCAGTGAAGAGCCTCACCGTCGGGAACCTCCCCTACACCGTCTCGGTCGCCGACTCCGCCGGACTCCCCGTCGCCCTCACCGCCGGCCCGACCGGACCGATCGAGGCCACCGCCGTGCTGAGCACCTGGTTCGGCACCCTGACCTGCACCTACCGGCTCAGCGGCGACTTCACCGGAAGCGCCGACAACACCGCCCACAGCCTCTCCTTCCGCAACGAACACTTCGCCAAGAGCAGCGGTTCGAGCCTGTGTCCCGCCGACGGCTACTTCTCCGCCGCCTACGGACCCGTCACCGACACCAGCCGGACGGGCAACCCGCCCGTGCACATCAACTGACCCCGCCCCCGGGCGGAACGGCGACCCCGCGGCCACCCGCCCGGGGTCGCCGAGCGCTCCGGCCGGCAGCGCGCAGTCGTCGCGGCGATCCGGGACACCGTGGCCCGCCGCGGCTACCCGCCGTCGATGCGGGAACTCGGCGAGGCCGTCGGACCGAGCAGCACCTCCTCGGTCGCGCACCGGATCCGCCGACCCGAGGCCAAGGGAGTCCTCTACCAGGACCCGCGGCGCCCCGTGCCTACCGCGTCCGCCAGGACAGCGCGGCCGAACCCCGGACCAGGCCGACCGGCACCCTCGACGTCCCGCTCGTCGGCCGGATCACCGCCGGCGTACCCATCCCCGCCGACCAGGACATCGAGGACGTGCTGCCGCTGCCCCGGCAACTCGTCGGCAACGGCGAGGTGTTCGCCCTCGCCGTCCGGGGCGACTCGATGACCGGCGCAGCCATCCGCGACGGCGACCTGGTCGCGGTCCGCCGCCGGCCCGTCGCCGCCATGATCGACGGCGAGGCCACCGTCAAACGCCTCAAGTCCGACGGCCCCCGCACCTGGCTGATCGCCCACCACCCCGCCTACGACCCCATCCCCGCCGAGAACGCCACCATCCTCGGCCGCGTCGTCGCCGTCCTCCGCCGCCTGTAATCCCGACCCACCAGTACAGGTCAACCCCTCAGGGGCGCGGGGAACTGCGCAACGGGGGAGCGGCCGACCGGCCAGGTCCGGGTCGGCCCTGACGGACGGCCCCCGCATTTCAGTCCGCGGAGCCGTTGCGGCCGCCCGCGCGGCCCGTCCAGGTCGGCTCGACCACCGCCCAGTCGGTCTGCCACTCCTCCTCGGCCCGCCGCTGGAGCCGGCTGCGCCGCACGCTGTACGCCACCGAGCAGGCCAGCGCCACACCCGCCCAGCCGCCCAGCACGATGAACCCGGTGGTCGCCACGATGTCCGAGGTGGACCGCGGTCCTGCCGCCGCCCGGCCCGCATCGTCCACCCACACCAGCACCTTCGATCCCGGCGAGGCGGTACTCGGCACCGCCGTCTCGTCGGTCACCGTGTGTCCGGCCGGGTACGTCCAGGTCGCCTGCGCCCGGTACCCGCCCGCCGGGGCACCCGAGGCGGTCAGGTCCGCCTGCTGCGGCTCGGTCCGCACCACCGCCGGTACCCGGTGCAGCTTGGCGGCCGCCCGGGCCGCGTCACCCTGCGCCGACCAGTACAGCAGCAGTGCCGCCGCGCCCGCGCCGACCGCCGTCACGACCATGGCGAGCCACGCCGCCAGCAGGGCCCGGCTCCGGGACCGGTCCACCGGCCGCCACAGTGGTCCGGCGTCCGCGCCTACCGCAAGCCGCAGATGCACCACCAGTCGCCGCCACCGGGAACGCCCGCGGCGGCCGGGGAAGTGGGTGCGCATGGTACGCCTCCTCCTGCCGCCGGCTTCGGACTCAAGCGTCTCTCCAACCGGCCCCACCGGCACCCCGCCACGCTCGGTGGCCGCCCTCGCCGCCCCGGACGGCGCACCCGTCCCGTCCCGGACCCGTTTCGGCACGGCGGCTGCGGTACCTGCCCGGACCGGCCGCGGTGCATGCTGGAGACGGAAGCCGCACCGTGTCCGCCGCCCGGCCGATCCGCCGGGAGGCCGTGCCGACGGGAGGCCACAGCCGATGGCTGCCGCACCAGGGACGACCACCGGGACCACCACCGCCTGGGTCGTCGACCACCCCGCCCCGGCCGCCGAACGCCCGCTGCGCCGGGTGGAACGGCCGCTGGAACCGCTCGGCCCGCGGGGCCTGCTGCTCGAGGTCCGGGCCTGCGGCGTCTGCCGCACCGACCTGCACCTCGCCGAGGGCGACCTCCCGCCGCGCCTGCCCGGCTGCCCGCCCGGCCACGAGATCGTCGGACGGGTGCTGCGCGCCGGCCCGCAGGCCGCCGGGTTCACCGAGGGTGACCGGGTCGGCGCCGCCTGGCTGGCCGGCACCTGCGGGGTCTGCCGGTACTGCCTGGCCGGCCGCGAGAACCTCTGCCCGGACTCCCGCTACACCGGCTGGGACGTCCCCGGCGGCTACGCCGGCCACGCCGTCGTCGACGCCGACTACGCCTACCGCCTCCCCGAGGGCCCGCCCGACGAGGAACTCGCCCCGCTGCTGTGCGCGGGCATCATCGGGTACCGCGCCCTGGAGCGGGCCGAACTCCCGCCCGGCGGCCGCCTCGGCCTGTACGGCTTCGGGGCGTCCGCGCACCTGACCGCCCAGCTCGCCCTGGCCCGCGGCGCCCGCGTCCACGTCCTGACCCGCTCCGACGAGGCCCGCCGGCTCGCCCAGGACCTCGGTGCCGCCTCCGCCCGCGGCGCGTACGACAGCCCGCCCGAGCCGCTCGACTCCGCCATCCTGTTCGCCCCGGTCGGCGACCTCGTCCCGGTCGCCCTCGCCGCCCTCGACCGCGGCGGCACCCTGGCGATCGCGGGCATCCACCTCACCGACATCCCCCGCCTCGACTACCGCCAGTACCTCTTCCAGGAGCGCACGCTGCGCAGCGTCACCGCCAACACCCGCGCCGACGGCCGCGCCTACCTCGCCGAGACCGCCGCGCGCCCGCCCACCGTGCACGTCCGCCGCTACCCGATGAGCCGTGCCCCCGAAGCCCTCGCCGACCTGGCCGCCGACCGCATCACGGGCGTCGCCGTCCTGCTGCCCGACTGACGCCCGCGGGAGCCGTCCCGTCCGGTGCCGGAACGGAATCGTCCGCATCCAAACAGGTCCTTGGCCCCTACCGCGCGGGGGCGGGGTCGGGCAAGGATCGGGGCACAGACAGCAGGGAGGCGGTCATGGGACACCGTGCGGTGGAGTCGGTGATGACGCGGCATGTCGTCCGGGTCGCGCCGGAGACCGGGTTCCGGGAGATCGTGGCGGTGCTGGCCGAGTTCGACATCACGGCCGTGCCGGTGGTGGACTCCGCCGACCGGCCGGTGGGCATCGTGTCCGAGGCGGACCTGCTGCGCACCCTGGCCGCCCAGGACGACGACGACCCGCCCGCGTCCGGCACGGCGGAGGCCTGGTCCGCCGAGGGCCCCGCCGGGGCGGACGGTGCCGCGGTCACCGCCGGGGAGCTGATGTCCGGCCCGGTGGTGTGCACCACCCCGGGGGCGAGCGTGGTGGCGGCGGCCCGGCTGATGACCGGGCACCGGGTGAAGCGGCTGCCGGTGGTGGACGAGGACGGCCGCCTGGTGGGCATGGTCAGCCGCGGCGACCTGCTGCGGGTGTTCCTGCGCGAGGACCGGCTGATCCACCGGGAGATCGTCGAGGAGGTGCTCGGCCGGGTCGACGGGGTGAGTCCGGCCCGGGTGGGCGTGGAGGTCGTGCAGGGACGGGTCGTCCTCAGCGGTGTCATCGAACCGCCCCTGCTGGCGCCGCTGGTGGTGCGGCTCTGCCGCTCGGTCGACGGCGTGGTGTCGGTGACCGACCGCACGGAGGCCGCCGTACCCGCGTCCTGAACCGGTCCGCGGCCTGAACCGGCCCAGGTCCTGAACCGGCTCGCGCACTGCCCGGTGCCACCCGGCCCCGTGCCCGGGAGTCACCCGGCGAGCACCGACACCAGTGCCGTCGCGAACACCACCGTGACCCACGTCCACAGCACCGACAGCCCGACGTGCGCGGTGGTGCGCAACCGGTCGCCCCGCCACAGCTTCGGCGAGAACACCGCGAACTCGAACACCCACCGGATGCCCCAGAACAGCGTCTGGCCGGCGAGCAGCGCGGTGCCGAGCCGCCCGCCGGCCAGCAGCTCGGGCGCCAGGAACATCGGCAACAGACCGAGCAGCACACAGGTCAGCCCGACGAAGAACAGGTGCGCACCGGCGACCTGGCGGGTCAGCAGGCTGGTGCCGGCCAGGTCCGTCGGCCAGCCGATCAGCCGCGGCAGCACCAGGTGCACCGCACCCATGGCGACCAGTGCGAGACCCACCAGCCGCAACTGGCCCTCCATGCCGAGAAGTTCACCCACCGTCCGCCACCTCCGGGCGGGCGAGGGCGAACGCCGTCACCAGGCCGCCGATCCGCCGCTCGCCGACGCTCCGCAGACCGGCCCCGGCCGCCAGCCGCAGCCACTCCCGCCGCGGGAGGAAGTGCCAGGCACCGGGGCCGTACACCGCCGTGTTGGCCGCGTCCCGCAGGTGCTCCACCAGGACCAGCCGACCGCCCGGCCGCAGCACCCGGACGCACTCCGCGAAGAGCGCCTCCCGGTCGGCGGCCCGCCGCAGCTCGTGCGCGGCGAACACCGCGAAGACCGTGTCCGCGGACCCGGACGCCGCCGGCAGCCGGTCCGGCCGCCCCGCCACCGTGCCCGCGACCGGCGGCACACGCCGCCGCGCCCGCCGGATCGACCCCTCCGTCATCAGCACCGGGTCGTACAGGTCCACCACGCGCCGGGCCGCGTCCGGCCGCCGGGCCGCCAGCGGACGGCTCGCCTCGTCCAGCCCGGAGGAGACCACGACATGGTCGCCGGGACCGTCGGGCAGCAGGTCGTCCAGCCAGTCGAAGGAGTGCAGGCCGGAGCGGTCGTAGACCCACCAGCTCGCGGCGGTGCTGCTCACCAGCAGCGCCGCCGCGGCCGAAGCGCCCGCCCGCGCCGCGACCGCGACCGGGCCCGGAAGTCGCCGGGCGAGCACCCAACCCGCCCCGGCGGCCAGGCAACCCGCCGCGTACATCGGCCAGTTGTAGCGGAGAACGTCCCGCACACCGGAGGGCCGCGGCGGGCGCCGCGCCGTGGTCGGCGTCCCGGCCCGCCTCACAGCTGCGCCCCGTCCTCGCCGCGCCGCTGACCGGCCTCCCAGCCGTACTCGAGGCCGGCGACGTGGAAGGCGTTGGCGAGCACCGGCTCGGCGCCGGCGAACGGGCCGTGCTCGAAGAAGGTCGGCCGCTGCACCAGCTCCACCGCGACGGGGGTGGGCTCCCACCGGGTCCGGACGGCCTTGACGACGATCATCGACCGGGTCTGCGGCTCGTACTCGAAGGTGTAGGGCAGCGGGCCGGCGAACCTCCGGGCGTCCCGCGCCGTGGCGAACGGGCTGCCCGCGGGGAGGGCGGCCGGCACCCCGGACAGGTCCGCGCGGACGTGCAGGTCGGCACGGCCGTCCCGGCTGACGACCTTGAACTCGAGGGCGTCGCCGACCACCCGGCTGCCGATCCGGGCGAGCCGGTAGTGGTAGCGGGAGAACACATTGCCGCCGAGCGCCATCACCCGGCTGTCGGTGTCGCTGCGCAGGATCTTCAGCCCCCGCATGGTCCGCCCGCCCGGGGTGGGGAAGCGGGTGAAGATCCGGTACCCGGTGAGCATGCGGTCGACGCCGAGCCCGGCCGGCAGCAGGGCGGGCCGCAGGTCACGGGTGTCGACCAGGGCGGCCGCCACGAAGGCGTGCTCGGTGCCCGACGGGTCGGTGTACGTGTCGAGGGCCAGCCCGGGCGGCAGCAGCGGCCGGAGCAGGTCCGGCGGCAGCGCGTACGTCAGCACCAGCGAGTGGGCGAAGCGGGTCCGCATGGGGAAGGGGTGGCGCTGCAGCAGATGCCTCATCGGGTGCTCCCGTCGGCCGTCCCGGTGCGGACCACCCGCACGGTGCCCCAGATCATCGAGCGGTCCTCGGCGGCCTGCCCCGGGCCGGCCGGGCCCGGCTCGCGGAGGCTGCGCAGCACCGCGGTGCCGCCGGGCCGCACCGCGCGTTCCACCGCGGCACGCAGCCGGCGGGCGAAGGCCGGCCCGGGTCCGTCCAGGACGTTGGAGAGCGTCACCGCGTCGTACGAGCCCGCCGCGGAGCGCTCCAGGTGTTCCAGGACCTCGCCGAGCACCAGCCGGACGGTGTTGCCGCCGGTGTCCAACACCGCTGCGGAACCGGGGCGTTCGCGGCCGAGCAGCAGCCGCCAGGCCCAGTCGTTCGCGGCGTTCGGGTGGCGGGACACCGTCCGTGCGAGCCGGTGCAGCAGCACGGTGTCGAAGCTGCGCGGGACGGCGCAGCGGAAGCCCGGGCGCAGCACGGTGGCGAGGGCCCCGGCGGGGCGCAGCCCGGCGCCGGCGAGCAGGCGCAGGCCGGGGCCGTCGAGCACGGAGTCCCAGTGGCGGCGCTGCTCGGCGGGGTCGTCGAGGCGCAGGAAGCGTTCCAGGGCGTCCGGCCGCCAGGCGGGCAGCAGGGCGCCCGCGGTGCGGCGGCCGACGGCCGTGAGGCGCTCGGCCGTTCCGGTCAGGGCGGGTGCGCCGCCCTCCAGCCGGGCGCGGGCGTAGGCGAGCTGGACGGGGTTGAGGTCGAGTGCGGTGACCTCGTGGCCGGCCGCGGCGAGGGCGGCGGCGGTGTCGCCGGCGGAGGCGATGCACAGCACCCGGGCCCCGGGCGGGAAGGCGACGAGCTCCACGGCCGGGTCCTCGTACATCCGCCCGAACAGGATGCGGGGCTGCCCGGCCGGCCCGGCGAGCAGACGGCCTGCGCTCCAGGGGGTGCCGGTGCGGGGGGTCGCGGTGGGGCGGGCGGCGTCCCCCGGGTCGGTGGTGCGCGTGTCGGCTGCGTGCAGGAGCCTCATGCGGTCGCCACCGCCTCCCGTGCGGCGGCCGGCGCCGGGCGTGCTCCGGCGCTCCGGCCGGCGACCAGCCAGATCAGGGCGAGGAAGGCGACGTCCTGCACGACCAGCCGCCCGGGCTCGGGGATGTGCTCGGCCCCGAACAGCAGCCCGCCCGTGTTGAAGCCCGCGACCAGGGCGGTCTGCACCGCGGCGGCGGCGTACGGGCGGCGCCGGGTGAGCACCCAGACGCCGAGCGCGACCTCGGCGAGGCCGATGGCGGCCAGCAGCGGGGTGACCGCGCCGGCGGGCAGCAGCGGAACGCCCTCGACGATGGCGCGCTGGTCCGCCCGGCCGGGGAAGACCTTGCACCAGAAGCCCTCGTACCACCACATCAGCGCGACCGCGGCGGCCGCGAGACGCCTGCTCCACGTGTCGGACACGTGCCCCCCTCTCGTCCGGCGCCGGGCGTGCAGGAGCACGGCGGCGCCCGGCCCCGGATGCTCCCGGACCTTGTGACAGCATCATGGCGGAGAATTTGAACGCGTTCAACTGTGGCTGTGAGGCCTGGCCCGGCCGGTCGGCTGGAGGTTCCTCCAACTGTGGTCGGCGGCCGGTCGCGGTGGCTTGTGTGGATCTTCAAGGTTTCCGGGTGAGCTGGCTTTGCCCCCGGGGTATCGATGAACATTGACGGTTGGGTGCGGGGCGCCCGAGAGGCCCCGCGGCCGAGCCGCAACCGCGCCCGAGGTGTACCTTCCGCCCAGCCAGAGAGCCCTTCCATGCGTTTCCTGAATGACCTCAAGCCCGCGTACGACCTCACGTACGACGATGTCTTCATGGTCCCCAGCCGCTCCGCGGTGGGCTCCCGGCAGGGTGTCGACCTCTCCTCCCACGACGGCACCGGCACCACCATCCCGCTGGTCGTCGCCAACATGACGGCCATTGCCGGACGCCGGATGGCCGAGACCGTGGCCCGCCGCGGCGGCCTCGTCGCCATCCCGCAGGACATCCCGATCGAGGTCGTCTCCGAGGTGATCGGCTGGGTCAAGCGCCGCCACCTGGTGCACGACACCGCCCTCACCCTCAGCCCCGGCGACACCGTCGCCGACGCGCTGTCGCTGCTGCCCAAGCGCGCGCACGGTGCCCTCGTCGTGGTCGAGGACGGCCGACCGGTCGGCGTCGTCACCGAGGGCGACTGCCACGGCGTCGACCGCTTCACCAGCCTCGCCGACGTGATGTCCCGCGAACTGCTGCTGCTCGACGAGGGCATCGACCCGCGCGCCGCCTTCGAGAAGCTCAACGAGGGGCACCGCAAGCTCGCCCCCGTGGTCGCCGCCGACGGCACCCTGGTCGGCATCCTCACCCGCCGCAACGCGCTGCGCGCAACCCTCTACACCCCGGCCGTCGACACGAACGGCAAGCTGCGGATCGCCGCCACCGTCGGCATCAACGGCGATGTGGCCGGCCGTGCCAAGGCCCTGCTGGAGGCCGGCGCCGACGTGCTCGTCGTCGACACCGCGCACGGCCACCAGGAGTCGATGATCAGCGCTCTGCAGGCCGTCCGCGGCCTGGACCCGCAGGTGCCGATCGTGGCGGGCAACGTGGTCTCCGCCGCCGGTGTGCGCGACCTGGTCGAGGCCGGCGCGGACATCCTCAAGGTCGGTGTCGGCCCCGGCGCGATGTGCACCACCCGCATGATGACCGGTGTGGGCCGCCCGCAGTTCTCGGCCGTCCTCGAGTGCGCCGAGGAGGCGCGCCGCCTCGGCAAGCACGTCTGGGCGGACGGCGGTGTCCGGCACCCGCGCGACGTCGCCATGGCGCTCGCCGCCGGTGCCTCCAACGTGATGATCGGCTCGTGGTTCGCCGGCACCTACGAGTCGCCCGGCGACCTCCAGACCACCGCCGACGGCCGCCAGTACAAGGAGAGCTTCGGCATGGCCTCGGCGCGCGCCGTCCGCAACCGGACGGCCGACGAGTCCGCCTACGACCGCGCCCGCAAGGCCCTGTTCGAGGAGGGCATCTCCACCTCGCGGATGTTCCTCGACCCGGCCCGCCCGGGCGTCGAGGACCTCATCGACTCGATCGTGGCGGGCGTCCGCAGCTCCTGCACCTACGCCGGCGCCTCCACGCTGGAGGAGTTCCACGAGAAGGCGATCATCGGCGTTCAGAGCGCGGCCGGCTACGCCGAGGGCAAGCCGCTGCACTCCAGCTGGTAACGGTGGCCGTGGTTACCGCAAGCCGGGCGTGACGCCAGCCGGGCCGGCGCCGCCCGGTGGTGATGGCGACAGCCGGTCGTGATGGCGGCTGGGCTTGCGACAGCCGGTCGTGATGGCAGCTCGGTGTGACGATCCTGCGTCCGGCCGCACCGAGGGTGCGGCCGGACGTGGCGTTCTCAAGGGCCGTGTGCAACTGATCGGGCGGCGGGGTCGGTCGTTGCGCGCCAGCGTCCGGTCGCCGGTCAGTCCACCGGGGTGAGCAGGGCCCGGCTGACCATCCCGACCGAACGGGAGAGGGCGCAGGCGACCCCGTCCTCCACCACCGGTGCGTGCCGCAGTTCCCACAGCGCGAGCACGCTGGCCCAGGCCGCGTCCCGGGCCCGGTCGATGCTCCACACCCCGACCACGTGCAGCAGCCGGTCGGCGGCGTGCACCGTGTCGGGGCAGGGCAGCAGTTCCTCCCGTACCTCGGCCTCCACCTGTGCCAGCACGTCGTTGATCCGGTGGTAGTCGGCGCGGACGTCCTCCGGCTCGTGACCGAGCAGCCGGCACGTGTCCAGCACCGACAGCGGCAGGTCGTGCTCGATGTGGGCGTTCATCCCCGCCAGCGCGAACTGGAGCGGGTGGATGCCCGTCCGGCCGCGCAGTTCGAACAGCGGCCGCCAGCAGTGCGGCGGTCGCCGGCCGCTCGCGGCTGCCTCCACCGCTTCCAGGTAGCGGGCGGCGAAGACCGCATCCAGTTCGGCCATCCCCGCCGGATCGGCGAAGTAGGTGTCGGCGAGTCGCTCGGCGACCAGCCGGGTCACCCGCAGGTACATGCTGTTGAAGACCTCGACGCCGTCCCCGTCGGGGAGCGTCGTCTGCAACCGCTCCATCCGGTCGATCACCTGGTCGACCGTCAGGGCCTCGCTGATCGTCATGGTGTGTGCGCAGCCTTCCGCATCGGACCGGGAGGATCATCTGGGCGGATCGTCTGATGTTAGGTCAGTGTGCGACGTATGCCCAGAAGCCGCGCTCGGCGCGTCCTGCGCGCTGGGTCCCGGGGTCACGCGCCTGGTCCGGGGGTGCGGCGTGCCGAGGACGGCGAGGTCGGGCAGGCGCCGGGGAACGGCGATGCCGCCCGACCCGCACAGCCGCAGGGCCGCCTGTGGTGCGCCGAGGCGACGGTCGTACTCGGTGCGGGCGAAGCACACCGCAGCACCTGCCGGGTGTCTCCCGACGGACGCGGCTGAGGTCCAGGTCCGGCGCAGCGGCCGGACAGGGTGCCAGGCGAAGCATTTTCTCGGGCCTCCGCGTCGGCAGCCTTGCCGCTGCGTATCGCTGCTGCTCGCGTACCTGTCGCCAGCCCGCAGCGTCGGTGTCCGGCCCGCCGTGCCCGGAGCCCTCGCCCGCAGCCCACGCTCGAAGCTCACGCTCGGAGGAGCACCCGGGACAGGCCACGGCGGCCGAACGTTCCGCAACCCCGATGCCGAACGCCCATCGCCGCATGCCACCGTCCAAGCTTCACCGCCCAACATTCACCGCCCTACGACCGTGGCCGTAGGCCCAAGGACCCCGGGGCACCCGGGCCGGCGGCCGATCCGGCCGGGCCTGGTGCGGGGCGAGAGTGAAGCCATGGACACCGCCGCTGCGCCGACAGCCACCACCGGCACCCCGCAGACCCAGCCCGCCCAGCCCGTCGCCGTCGTCACCGGAGCCTCTCGTGGCCTCGGCCTGGAACTCGCCCGTGCGCTCGCCCGGGACGGTTGGCAGCTGGTGATCACCGCCCGCAACGCCGCCGAGCTCGCCGCCGCCGAGTCCGAACTCGCCGCCGTCACCAAGGTCGCCGCCCCGGCCGGCTCCGTCGTGGACGACGACCACCGCGAGCTCCTCGCCGAGGCTGCAGCCGCGCTCGGCGGCGCCTCGCTCCTGGTCAACAACGCCTCCACTCTCACCGGTTACGACCTGGCGGGCGCCCCGCTGCCGACCCTCGCGGACTTCCCGCTCCCCGGGCTGCTGGAGACCTTCGAGGTCAACGTCCTCGGCCCGATCGCGCTCACACAACTGCTCCTGCCGCAGCTGCGTGCCCACCACGGCGCCGTGCTCAACATCAGCTCCGACGCCGCCGTCGAGGCCTACGCCGGCTGGGGCGGATACGGCGCGTCCAAGGCCGCCCTGGACCACGCCTCGGCAGTGCTCGGGGCAGAGGAACCCGACATCGCCGTCTGGGCTGTCGACCCCGGCGACATGCGCACCCGGATGCATCAGGAGGCTTTCCCCGGCGAGGACATCTCCGACCGGCCGCTGCCCGCCACCGTCGTCCCGGCACTGCTCGGCCTGCTCCGCGACAGGCCGGCCGGCGGTCGCTACCGGGCCGCAGACCTGCCGGCAGAGCCGTCCGCCGCCGCACCCGGCGACCGGGCGGAGACGCCCGCAGACGCCACCACGGTTTCGGCCGACGCCGCCCCGGACCCGGCCGGTGAGTGAGATGACGACCGCCGTGGACACCGGCTACGACTTCACCGTCCCGCCCGAACTCTCCGCCCGCGCCCCCGCCGAGGCGCGCGGACTGGGCCGCGACGGCGTCCGCCTCCTGGTCGGCCGACGGCAGGGCACCACCGCCTCCCACCACCGCTTCACCGACCTGCCCGACCTCCTGAACCCCGGCGACCTGCTGGTCGTCAACAACTCCGCCACCCTGCCCGCTGCACTCAACGGCACCCTCCGCGACGGCACGTCCGTCGTCCTGCACCTGTCCTCCGCACAGCCCGACCCGCGAGGCCACCACCTCGTCGAACTGCGTCGGCCCACCGAGGGCGCCACCGCCCCTTGGGCGCCCGGCACCTCGCCCGCCGGCCCCGGACTGCGGATCGCTCTCCCCGGCGGCGCAATTGCCGAACTCACCGAGCCCTTCACCCCGCGCCTCTGGCACGCCGAACTCACCCTGCCCGGCGAACTCACCGGCTACCTCGCCCGCTACGGGCGCGCCATCCGGTACAGCTACGTCGACCGGGACTGGCCGATCGAGGCCTACCAGACGGTCTTCGCGGCGGTGCCCGGCAGCAGCGAAATGCCCAGCGCGGCACGCCCGTTCACCACCGACACGGTGGCCCGCCTGGTCTCCCGCGGCATCCTGATCGCCCCGATCACCCTGCACACCGGGGTTGCCTCCCCGGAGGCGCACGAGGCCCCGTACGCCGAGCGGTTCAGCATCCCGGAAGCCACCGCCCGCCTGGTCGAGCACGTCCGCTCGGACGGCGGCCGGGTGATCGCCGTCGGCACCACGGCCGTCCGCGCACTCGAATCCGCCACCGGCCCGGACGGGCGCGTCCGTGCCGCCGACGGCTGGACCGACCTGGTCATCACCCCGGAGCGCGGCGTCCGCACCGTCGACGGCCTGCTCACCGGCCTGCACGAACCCCTCGCGTCCCACCTGCTCATGCTGGAAGCCGTCGCAGGCCGCCCCCTGCTGGCCCGGTGCTACGCCGAAGCCCTCGAACACCGCTACCTGTGGCACGAGTTCGGCGACGTCAACCTGCTGCTGGCCCGGTGACCCGGACGCCCGGCGAACAGCCCCGGGCGACGCCGGCCTTCGGCACGGCCCCGACGGCAGCGTGCATTCCTCCAGTACCCGGGTCATCGGCCCGACCTCCTCACGGTCGCCGTCCGGTGTGCGTCGTCACGGCCAGGTGGGCACCGGCGACCTCCCTGCGGACGGTAGACCCGCACCCGGGTGCCGGGCGCAACCCGGCGTCGGCCTGTGGAAAACCTCGCGCCCCTCCTGAGTTGTCCACAGGCAGCCGTCGTGGTCGTACCGGGCCACTACGGTGTCGCTCGACCGCCACCGGATCGAGCAGATTGCGAGCCCCGGACATGAACAGCCACGCCCTCGAGACGCTCCGCACCAGCCCCGACCTGGCCGAACTCGCCGCGTACCCCTTCAACGTCGACCTCGACCGGGCCGACCACCTGGAGGCCGTCCACCTGGCCTCCGGCGTCCCGACCGAGGCGTGGGCCGGCGACGACACCGGCGGTACGTACTTCCACTGCGAAGGCGGTCAGGTGCTCTACGCCTCCTCCGACGGCTCGGCAGGGCTGATCGGCGACAGCATCGACGAGGCGCTCGAAACGCTGATCGGCCTGCCCTGCTGGCACGACCTGCTGCACCACATCCCGCCGGACGCCGACGACGACACGCTCACCGCAGCCGTCACCGAGGCCGAGGAGGAGCTCTCCGAGTTCTACGGCCCCGAACTCGATGCGGACCGCAGCCGGCTCCTCGCCGCCCTCGGTCTGCGCGAGCTGCCGGCGCCCGTTCTCGTCCGCCGCCTGCACCGCGCCCTGCTGCGCACCGAGCCCGACTTCCTGCTGCTGAACTCGCAGGAAGGCCTGGCCCACGGGCTGCTGGACGGCCTGCCGCGTCCGCCGCTGTGGCAGACCGTCCTCGCCCCGGGCCAGGCCGACCTCGCGGCGCTGCGCGCCGATCGGACACTGATTGCCACGGTTGCCGCTGATCCTGCAAGGCGAGAAGGCGTCCTGTGGGCCGCCCGGTACGACCTGAACCCGGACGACACGTCGATGCTGCGCGCACTGCTGGGGGAGAGCCCCCGGCCCGAGCACGAGCACGAGCCCGGGTGCGAGCCTGAGTACGAGCCCGTGTACGAGGCTGCCCAGGACGGCCGGGAGCCGTCCGCCGAGCCTCCGTTGACCTGGGCCGCACTGGCCCGACGTCAGGGCCGCACCGAGCTCGCCCGTGCCGCGCTGATCCGCCTGCTCGACGACGCAGGTCCGCGCGACGCATCGCTGCTGGACGGACTCGTGGTTGAGTTCGCGGCACTCGGCGATCATCCGCAGGCCGCCCGGGCGCGGTGGCTCTTCGCCTCGCTCCAGGACGATCCCGGGCAACGGGCTGCCGCACTGACCGACCTGGCGGCCCACCAGCGGCGTGCGGGCGACACCGACGCAGCGGCACGGACTCTGAAGCAGGCCGAAGCACTGACCGGAAGTGAGGCGATGCACGACTGCTGAGCCATCGCCCCTACCCATTGCCCCCACTGAGCCGCCGCCCCTGCTGAGGCACTGCCCTGCCGCACCACGGCCGTGTCCTGCTTCCCTGCGCCGCCGCGTTCCGCCTCCCGGCGCCGAGCCCCAGGGCCGAAGCTCCCGCCCCTGCGTGCGTCAGCTCCTGGCCCGCCACAACGGGTACGGGAGGCCGGCGAGGCGGTTGACCGCCAGGCCCTAGAGGACGAGGAGCACCACGGCGAGCATCACCACCGCCAGTTGGGCGGGGGTGCGCAGCAGGCCCATGGCGACGATGAGGGTGGTGGCTGCGGCCGGCGGGCGGGCGGTGCCGAGCAGCGGCATCAGCCCGCAGGCCAGACCCAGGGCGATCGCGGCGGCGGCCAGTCGTGCCCAGGTGATGTCGGTGAGGTCCGGCAGCACGTCCAGCAGCCCGGTGGCGGCGAGCGCCACGAAGCCCGGACAGGGCGCCGATGAGGTGCCCGTACACCGTGTTGCGCGGCGAGGCGGTCGGCGCGAGCGGTGTGTAGAAGAGCAGGAACGCGGTCGGCCCGAGGGAGGGGAACAGGAAGGGTTCGTGGGTGAAGTGGGCGACAAGGGCCATGACGGCGACGGACAGGAAGGAGTTGACCGCCGAGTAGCAGGCTTTGACGAGGCTGGGTCGTGGGTCTCGATGAGCTGGGGGAGGGCGAAGCGGTCCTGCAGCCGCTTGATCCGGTTCACTCGGATTCGGCAGGCACCGTGACGAGCGGGCAGATGGCACGGCGCAGCAGCCCGTGCGGGACGGAGCCGAGACGCAGCCCGGTGAAGCCGCCGTGGCCGCGCCGGCCGACGATCAGTGCCAGCGCGTGCTCGGAGGCCTTGGCGAGCTCCTCCACGGGGTGCCCGGTGACCACGTGGTGGGTGACCCGGACGTCCGGGTGAAGGGCGGTGCGCCCGGCAGTGGCCGCGTGGAGCTGCCGCCGGATCTCCTGCAGGGCGGTCTCCTTGTCGATCGGCAGGATGGTGGGCGCGTGCCACACCCAGACGGCGTGCAGTTCGGCGCCGCGCCGCTCGGCGGAGTCGAAGGCGTGGTCGATGGCGGCCGCGGAGCCGCCGCTGCCGTCGACGCCGACCACCAGGAAGAGCGGGTCCTGGGCGGTGTGCTCCGTTTCGCGGACGACCACGACCGGACAGGTGGCCTGGGCGGTGACCGGCACGGTGACCGAGTAGGTGCTCAGAATCTCCTCGAGCCGGGAGAGCCCGCGCGAGCCCAGCACGATCATCTCGGCGTTGGCGGCACGGCGGCACAGCACCTGTCCGGGCTGGCCGTCGGCGAGGACGACGCTGACGTCGAGCCCCGAGTACCGCTCCTCGATCGCCAGCCGGGCCTCGCCGAGTGCAGCCTCGCCGGCCTCGTGGAGGGCCACCCGGTACTGGCCCTCGTCGAAGCCGCGCACGTTCCGACCGGTCGGCGGGACCGCGTGCACCAGCCGCAGCGGCAGGCCCCGGCGGACGGCCTCGTCGGCGGCCCAGGCGAGCGCCGGTGAGGCGGGGGCGTCCGCGTCGACGCCGACCACGATCGGGCGGCTTCCGACGGGTGACGTCATGGCTCCTCCAGGGGCGCCCCGAGCAGGAACTTCGGCGGGCGGCCCGGCGCCTGGCCCCGCCGTGCGGCGTGCCGACATGCGGCGACGGGAAGGGGCTACCCGCTTCTCGCGGATCCTGATTGCGCGGTGCACGGTTTTGGCCGCTACCCCGCGTCTTCCTGGGGCCCTTCCCGTCCCTTCCAGGACACCACCACCTCAGGGATTGCGCACGCCGCCACGCCCTGTCACCGCCGATCGGCCACGCCCTGTCACCGGCGAACGGGCAGCGGCTAGCCTGTCGGCATGGACGAGGAGCCGATGGGCCGGGGCAACCCCGCCGAGGCCAGCCGCGCCGCGGAGGAGCAGGGCGGGGAGCCGGCCTGCCTGCTGGCGATGCTCTGCCCGTCCTGCGACGCGGTGCTGGAGGCTCGGCGACCTGAGCGGTGCCCGCGCTGCGGCGCCGACCTGAACGAATAGGGCAGCCGCCCTGCGCGAACAGGACGGCACCCGACCTGCGCCGCAGACCCTTGCCCGAGCACACACCCGGGCAGGCCGGCCCCCGGCCCGCCCGGTTACTGCTCGTCGGCCCCGAGCTCCTGCAGGAACTCCTCGACGGCCCGGAGGAATGCCCCCGGCTGATCCATGTTCGGGAAGTGGGCGGCGTTCTCGAGGGCCGTGATCCGGCCGTCGGGGACGGCGCGGGCCAGGTTCTCCGCGACGGCGATGAGGTCGGGCGAATCCAGGGCGCCGTTCAGGGCCAGCACCGGGACGGGGATCTCCTTGGCGCGCGCCGCCGTGTCGGGCACGGCCACGGTGTGGTCCTGCTCGTCCGGGGTGTGCTTGGAGAGGGTGCGCCAGGCCATCGCCTTCACCCGGCGCACGACGTCCGGGTCGACGTCCTCGATGGCGCGGTGCGGCCCGGCCGCGATGAGCGCGAAGCAGTCCACCCAGCCGGGGATGTCGCCGGCAGCCATCGACGCGGCCTTCGCCGCCTCCAGCTCCAGCAGCCAGGGGTCGTGGAACTCGGGCAGTCCGGTGCCGCCGCCGCTGACCACCACGGCGCTCACCAGGTCGGGGTGCTCCAGGGCGGTGTCGACCGCGATGTTCGCCCCCATCGACACGCCGACCAGGACGGCCGGTCCGGTGCCGAGGTGGCGGAGCAGGTCGGCGAGGTCGTCGGTCTGCCGGAAGGGCTTGCTCGCATTGGCGGACCAGCCGTGGCCGCGGGCGTCCGGCGTGATCACGCGGTGGTGGCGGGCGAGGGCGGGCACCAGCTCGTCGAACATCGTGTGGTCGGTCAAGCCGGCGTGCAGCAGGACGACCGGTCGGCCGGTGCCGGTCTCGCGGTAGGCGAGGAGACCGTCGGCAGAAGCAAAGGTGGTGATACCCGAGGCGTCAGTCATGACAACCAAGGTGCCATATTCTTCAAGATGTGACAACTGGGTTGTCATCTTTCGCTGTGAGATGGCACCCGAGGTGTCATCATGGCCGCGTGACCGAAACCGAAGCCCCACTGCCGCCCGACGACCTCGGCCCCCGACTCATGGAGGTCTTCGCCCTGGTGGGCCCGCTCTACCGGAGGGTGCAGCGCAAGGTCGAACAGGACGCGCCCCTCCAGGGACTCTCCGTCGGCGTGCGCGCCGTCCTCGAACTGCTCCGCGAGCACGGCCCGATGACCGTCCCGCAGATGGGCCGCGCCCAGGCACTCAGCCGCCAGTTCGTCCAGCGCATGGTCAACGACGCCGCAGCCCGACACCTCGTCGAGACCATCCCCAACCCGGCGCACCAGCGTTCCTCGCTGATCCGGCTGACCGGCGAGGGCACCGCCGCCATCACCGCGGTCACCGACCGCGAGCACGCCCTGCTGCGCCAGATCGGCGGCGACCTCACCGATGCGGACGTGGCGACCTGCGTCAAGGTGCTCGCCCGGATGCTCGAACTCTTCGACGACGTCGACGTCAACTGACCGTCGCACCGCACCGCACCCCCACCCCGCCACCCGGCCCCGCCGGGCGCCGTCCCCCGCCACCCAGCACCGCACCCCGACACCCAGCACGGAAAACTGCTGGCTGCCGGTGCGCCGGGCGCTCTAGCGTGCCCCGGATGCACAACGAAGAGGGGGAGCGATGACGATCCATCTGGTCGGTGGCGGCCGGGACGAGAAGTGGTACGCCGAGCTGTACGGGCCGTTCCTGGCCGAGGCCGGGCCGAACCCGGAGGTGGCCTGCCTGCTGCTCGACGAGGGGGACGTGCCGGAGCAGTTCGAGCGCTGGTCGGCCGCGCTCGGTGCGGCCGCGCCCTGCCGGCCGCGCGCCGTGCCCGTGCCGCCCGGCGCTGTCTTCGAGTCGGCCGCGCTGGACGGCGCGGACGCCGTGTTCGTCGGTGGCGGGCTCACGCCCGGGTACGCGGCGGCCCTGGCCGGACCGCTCGGCCGCCGGCTCGCCGAACGGCCGCTGCCCTATGCGGGCTTCTCGGCCGGTGCCGCGATCGCGGCGCAGCGTGCAGTGGTCGGCGGCTGGCTGTCCGACGGGGTGCCGGTGTGCCCGGAGGAGACCGCGGAGGACCTGGAGGAGATCGAGGTCCGCGACGGGCTCGGGCTGCTGGTGCCGGCGGTCGACATCCACGCCGCCCAGTGGGGCACCCTCGGCCGACTGGTCGAGGCGGTCGCCCGCGGCTCGGTGTCGCACGGCCTGGCGATCGACGAGAACACCGCCCTCGCCGTGGACGGCACGACGGCACGGGTGCGCGGCGCCGGCCGAGTCCATGTCGTCCGCCCGGCCGCGGACGGCGGCGTCGAGGTGCGCTCCCACCGGGCCGGGGCCGAACTGCCGCTGTGACCGCACCGCCGCTGTGACCGCACCGGCGCACCCGGCGGCACACCGCAGCGGGCCCCGCCGCACGCCACCGTGCGAGCCCCCGGCAGCACACCGCCGCCGGGGGCCGGCCGGCTCACTCGTAGCGGTGGAGCAGTGCCTCCCGCTCCGCCTGCTCGATCTGCTCGATCGTCAGCTCCGGGTCCTGCAGGTGGGAGAGGGTGACCTGGGCGGAGGTCGGCTGGGCGTCCCTGGCGAGCCACTGTTCCGGCTTCCAGGCGAAGCCGCGCAGGAAGGCCTTGGGGCAGTGCCCGTACACCTCCTCCACCTCGACCACGATCGCGCTCCGCGGCGGCTTGCCCACCGCCGTCAGCTGCGCGAGCAGCCGCTGGTCGGTGGAGATGCAGGCGCGGCCGTTGACCCGCAGGGTGGTGTCCCGGCCGGGCACCACGAACAGCAGGCCGACCCGGCCGGTCTCGATGATGTTCTGCAGGCTGTCCAGGCGCTTGTTGCCGGTGGCGTCCGGGACGGCGAGCGTCCGCTCGTCCAGCACCGCCACGAACCCGGCCGGGCCGCCGCGCGGCGATACGTCGCACCGGCCGTCGGCGCCCGTGCTCGCCACCATCACCAGCGACGAGCAGCCGATCAACTGCCGTGCCACGTCGTGAATCCGGTCCACCTGCTTGCGGCGGGCGTGGTCGCCGGGCTGCTCGTACACCTCGCGCAGCTCGGACACCTCCCGGAGGGCGGCGGACTGCAGGGCGTCGAAGATGCGGCCGGACGCCGCGGGTTGTGTGATCACATGGTGGAAATCTAGCCGAGCACCGGCCGCCGGGGAACGGCAATTTCCGCCCACGCCCGCCGCACGGGCGTGATGGGCCGAGGCCCGTCCCGCAGGCCGGACGGTCAGCCGGCGATGCCGAGCGGGGCGACCAGCGCCCACACGGTTCTGCCCGGTCGGCCCACCCGGGGACGCCACCCCCAGGACACGGCAAGGGCGTTGACGATCTCCAGACCCCGCCCGCCCTCCGGGAACTCCTCGGAGATCCGGGACGCACCGCCCGGCCCGCGCCGACCGTCCTGCCCGTGCTCACCGCCCGGCCCGCGCCAGCCGCCCCTCCCGCCGTCCTGCGCCCTCCCGCCGTCCTGTCCGCGCCCGCCGCCCGGTACGGCCCCGCCGCCCGGGTCGGAGACCTCCACCTGCAGCCCCGGCGGCCCGTACCGGACGCGGATGTGCACCCGTCCGCCGGCGCGGCCGTGGGCGTGCACGACGGCGTTGGTGACGAGTTCGGACAGCACCAGGCAGCCGCTGTCGGTGAAGTGCGCGGCGGTGTCCGCGTCCCAGGGCTCCCAGACGGTCATCAGGTCGCGCAGCCGCCGCCGCGCCTCGCGCACCGACGCCCGCTGCGCGGGAATCCAGAAGTCGTACCGCCCGCCGAAGCCGTCCCAACCATCCGGGCCGTCCGGGTCGCCCGGGCCGTCGGCGCAGCGGGCGTCGGGCGTACTGCCGGTGGCCGGCGGCGGCCGGTCGGCCGGCGGACGGGCCGGGACGTCGTGCATGCAAGGGCTCCATCAGGTCACGGACCGGCGCGATCTGCGCAGTCCGTCACAAGAATCAACGACCGGGGATACGCTCGGTAGTGCTCGGCGCTCAACAGTGGGCGCTGTAGGCCGGGGGAGACGCAGTTGGCTTCGACACGTGACCTGGACCCTTCGTCGTCCGTGCTCGGCTTCTTCGGGTCGGAGCTCCGCCGCTTGCGCGAGGCCTCCGGGCTGACGCAGGACCGGCTCGGCGAGGTCATCAACTACACGGGCTCCCTGGTGGGCCTGATCGAGACGGCCAGGCGCAAGCCGTCCCTCGAGTTCACCGAGCGCTGCGACGCCGCCCTCGGTACGGACGGCGCCCTGGCGCGGATCTGGCCGCTGCTGAACCGTGCCGTGTTCCCGCCGTGGTTCCGCGGGTTCGTCGAGCTGGAGGCGACGGCCACCTCCATCCGCAAGTACCAGGCCCAGACCGTGCCCGGCCTGCTGCAGACCGAGGACTACGCGCGGGCGCTGCTGCGCAAGGGGCTGGTCGGCGAGAGCGAGGAACGGGTCGAGGCGGGGGTCGCCGCGCGGCTCGGCCGGCAGGCCATCCTCGACGGCCCGGACCGCCCGTACCTGTGGGTGGTCCTGGACGAGGCGGTCCTGCGCCGGCCGGTGGGCGGGCCGGAGGTGATGAGGCAACAGATGGTCCGGTTGCTGGAGTGTGCGCAGCACCCGCGGGTGGTCGTCCAGGTGCTGCCCTTCGCGAGCGGCGAGCACACCTCGGTGGAGGGCCCGCTGACCCTGCTGTCGTTCGCCGAGGGGCCCGACGTCGCCTATGTCGAAGGCCCGAACTTCGGCCAGGTCATCGAGAATTCGAGCGATCTGGCGCTCTGTGTCTTGGCGTACGATCACCTCCAGGCCGACGCCCTGCCGCCGAGCGCGTCACTGGCCGTGATCGAAGCGGCGATCGAGAAGGGGTACGAGGCGTGAGCAACACACCCGATCTGTCGGCCGCGATCTGGCGGAAGTCGAGCTTCAGCGGCGGTACGGGCGGCGACTGCGTCGAGGTCGCCGGCGGTCTCGACGGCGTCGTCCCCGTCCGGGACAGCAAGGACCCGTCCGGGCCCGCGCTGGTGTTCAGCACCGAGGCCTGGCGGGCGTTCCTCGACGGGGTCAGATCGGGGGACTTCGAGTGACGTCCTTCGACGCCGTCCTGTGCGACCTGGACGGGGTGGTCCGCTTCTTCGACCACGCCGAGGTCGCCCGCCTGGAACGCGCCGCAGGGCTTCCCGTGGGCAGCACCGCCGGTACCGCCTTCGCCCCCGGCGTGCTCGCGCCGCTCGTCCTCGGCCGGCTCACCCGCCCGCAGTGGCGGGACGCCATCGCGGCCGGACTCGCCGACCGGGTCCCGCCGGAGGAGGCCCGCGCCCTGGCCACAGCGTTCTCCGACTCACCGGTCTCGGTGGACGCCGAGGTCGTCGGCCTGCTCCGTGCCGCGCGCAGCAGCGGCCCGGTCCTGATCGTCACCAATGCCACCGTCTGGCTGGACGAGGACCTCGCCCGGCAGGGCCTCACCGGCCTCGCCGACGCCGTGGTGAACAGCTCCGAGGTCGGTGCCGCCAAGCCGGACCGCCGGATCTACGAGGCCGCCGCCGCGCGGGCCGGAGTGCCGCCCGAGCGCTGCCTCTTCGTCGACGACAGTGCGGCGAACGTCGATGCCGCGACCGCCCTCGGCATGACCGGCCTGCACTACCGCACCCCGGCCGACCTGCGGGCCGTCCTGGAGGTTGTCGGCCGACCTTCCGGCCTGGCTCAGGAGGCCGCGGGACGCCCGTAGTGCAGCAGGACGACGCCGTTGCCGAAGGTGCGGGTCCCGATGAGGTGCAGCGGGCGGTCCGCCGCGGCGGGCGGGAAGAGCGACTTGCCCTCGCCGATCAGGACGGGGTGGACGTAGACCCGGTACTCGTCGACCAGGTCGTGCTTCAGGAAGGAGGCGGCGAGGTCCGCGCCGCCGAGCGCGAGGTCCCCGCCCGGTGCGGCCTTGAGCGCCTCGACCTCCGCCGGCACGACGTCCCGCACGATCGTGGTGTTCCAGTCGGCCTTTGCGAGGGTCCGCGAGTAGACGATCTTCGGTTTGTCCCGCCAGATGCCCGCGAACTCGGCCACCGGGCCGGCGTTGTCGGGGTCGGCGTCCGCGGTGGGCCAGGCGTCGGCCATCAGCTCGTACACGACGCGGCCGTGGAGGAAGCCGCCCATCTCCCTGAGCACGTCGTTCATGTGCTGGTGGAGTTCGTCGTCGACCCGGTGCCAGTCGATCCGCCGGCCGGGCCCCTCGATGTACCCGTCGAGGGACACCGACATCATCAGGACGATCTTCCGCATGGTGCACTCCCGGCTCCGGACGCCCGTCGCCCCCATGCTGGCACAGCGCCGGCCGGCCCCGGCCGAAGGAGCCGACGGCGTGTCAGGGCGCGGACGGCCGGCCTCAGCGGGCGGTCTCCGCGGCCACCCATGCCAGGTACGCGTCCGAGCCGGCCACCACGGGCACGGCGACCACCTCGGGCGTCTCGTAGCCGTGGTGCTCGCGGACGAAGGCCGTCAGCCGGTCGGCGAGATCCGCCCGGGTCTTGAAGTCGATCCGCCACTCGGGCCCCGACTGCACCTCGCCGTCCCACCAGTACACCGAAGCCACCGGGTACACCTGCGCACAGGCGGCCAACCGCTCCCGCACCACCAGCCCGGCCAGCTCCCGGGCCTTCTCCTCGGCATCGTGGGTCGTCGTCACCACCAGGACGTCACCGCTCGTCATGCCGACGAGCCTAGGGCCCCCGGGCGCCCCGTCGGGAACGCCCGAGGGCCCCGTCCGGAACGCCCGGGGGCCCTACCGGTCAGAGGCCGGGGATCTGCCGGGCCGCGAAGGCCTGCCGCACCGTGTCCGCAGCCCCCGCGCCGTACATCCGGCGGGCGGTGTCCACGGTCGCCAGGGCGGCCGCGGAGAAGGAGGTGTCGGGGGCGAAGGAGAACTGGGCGTTCACGATGATCCGGTCGGCGGTGCGGGCGCCGAGCGCCTTGCGGATGTCGTACAGCGCCTGCGACCAGATCTCGCCGTCGGCGTGCACCTCGCCGACCTTGTCGCCGTACACCTTGCCGGTGTCCAGGCGTCGCAGGCAGTGCACCGGGCCGGCGCTGTAGCCGGTGGAGTCCCAGTCCGCCACGCACGCCTCCGGGGCGAGCGAGGCCCAGCCGTACTTGGCGTCGGCGGCGGCTCCCACCGCCACCGCCAGGTAGTCGCCGAACGCCTCGCCGATCGCCCCCGCCTCCGGGGAGGTGCCGAAGCCGGGCACCTGGGCCTCGTGCACGGCGTGCCCGTACTCGTGGACGATCACCTCGGCGTCCTCGGCGTCGTCCACGCCGCCCTTGCCGAAGCGGATCTCGTCCTTCTTGTCGGTGAAGAAGGAGTTGTCCGCACCCCACTGGTTGATCCGCACCGGCTGCGCCCGGTCGTTGGCGCCGGGCAGTTCGCTGCCGAAGCCCAGGCCCTGCAGGTACTCCTGCGCCTCGTTGACCCAGAAGTACGCCATCACCTGCTCGAACTGGTCGGCGTCCCGGGTGTAGCGGAAGTCGCCGGTGGCGGAGGAGGCGGGCGTGCCGGTCTCCGAGCGGACGACCGCCCAGCGGCCGGACAGGTGGCCGCTGCCGTCCAGGTTCCGCAGCGCCACCGTGGCGTAGGCCGAGGCCGGGACGGCCGTGGCGGCGTCCTTGCCGTCGGTCAGGCTCTCGTCGCCGGTGGACTGCACCGGGTTGACCATGAAGACCTGGCCCACCGGACCGGCGGCCGGAGCGGTCTTCGCGGCCGCGGGTACGGCGCCGAGGCCGGCGGCGGTGGCGATCGCGGCGGCGGTGGCCACCGCGAGTCGGGGTGTGCGGGCGGAACGGGGCACGGTTCCTCCAGAACTGGTGAGGGTTGTGGCGGGATCATTCCGTACGGCCGCACCGATGGCCAGAGGCGAGAACGTCCGGACTTCCCGGCACCCGGCCGCAAACCTTGCGGTCGTGGGGCAAACCGGCCGCATTCCCTCCGCCACCCGGCGGCCGGGGCCTCCTGACGGCCCGACAGCCGCGCGAGGAGCGGGCCCGGCCGGCCGGGCGGTCTATTCCCGTGACCGGGTGGTCGCCGAGTGAAACAGACCACAGCCCCACCCCCTGCTGCGACGCGGCCGATCATGGCAGAATGACGGCAGAAGTAGTGACGTTCAGCGCACTCCGGGGTCGGTGAAAATCCGAACCGGCGGTTACAGTCCGCGACCCGTCCGCAGCCAGCGGCCGGTTGACCAGGTGAAATTCCTGGACCGACGGTTAAAGTCCGGATGGGAGGCGTGCGCGGCGGACGAGCAGGTCCACGTCCCGGCGACGGGTCGTGGTGAGTGTGCAGGAGAGCTCTCTTCGGCGACGGCGCCGGAGGCGGGTTACCTCCTCGCCGTGCTGTCCGCGTCATCTCCCATGCCGCCCCGGAGTCCGCGCCCCTAAGCGCGAGGAGAACCCGGGTGTTCACCGGCATCATCGAAGAGCTCGGCGAGGTCGTCTCCATCGAGGAGATCGGCGACTCCTCGCGTATCCGCCTGCGCGGCCCGGTGGTCTGTTCCGGTGCGAAGCACGGCGACTCCATCGCGGTGAACGGCGTCTGCCTGACCGTGGTCGACAGCCCCGAGGAACTGGCCGCCGAGACCGGCGAGTTCAGCGCCGACGTGATGGCCGAGACGCTGCACCGCTCCAGCCTCGGCGCCCTGGAGCCCGGCTCGAGGGTCAACCTGGAGCGGGCCATGGCCCTCGGCGCCCGGCTCGGCGGACACCTCGTCCAGGGCCACGTCGACGCCACCGGCGAACTGCTCTCCCGTGCCCCCGGCGACCTCGACGCCGACGGCAACCCCCGCTGGGAGGTGCTGCGCTTCTCGCTGCCGCAGTCCATCACCCGGTACCTGGTCGAGAAGGGCTCGATCACCGTCGACGGCGTCAGCCTGACCGTCGTCGACGCCGCCCTCGACTCCTTCAGCGTCTCGCTGATCCCCGCCACCCTCGAACTGACCACCCTCGGCACCAAGGCCGTCGGCGACCCGGTCAACCTCGAGGTGGACGTCCTCGCCAAGTACGTCGAGCGGCTGCTCGACACCCGCACCCTGCCCGAACACCTCGCCGAGGACGCCTCGTGACCGCGCTGACCGGAGTCGCCTTCACCGCGTTCGGCGAGCAGGTGAAGTGGGCCGACATGATCGGCAACCTGCTCGGCCTGACCGCCCTCGCCCTCGGCTGGCGCCGCTCGGTGCTCAGCTGGCCCGTCCAGCTGCTCTCCGGCGCCGTGCTCGTCGCCGCCTACCTCGGCGGCCACGTGCCCGGTCTGATCGGCAAGCAGCTCATCGTGATCGTCACCGCCGCCTGGGGCTGGACCCAGTGGCAGCGCGGGCGCCGCGACACCGGCGAGATCGCCGTCCGCTTCGCCTCCTGGGCCGAGCGTGCCGCCCTCGCGGCCGCCACCGCCGCCGGCACCGTCGGCCTCGCCCTGCTCTTCCGGGCCTACCCCGACCTCTCCTGGAGCCCCTGGTCGGACGCCTACATCTTCGTCGGCACGCTCGCCGCGATGTACGCCCAGGCCCGTGGCTGGATCGAGTTCTGGTTCGCCTGGATCGCCGTCGACGTCGTCGGCGTCCCCCTCGCCTTCAACAGCGGCTACGCCTTCTCCGGCCTCACCTACAGCATCTACTTCGTGCTGGTTCTGCTCGGCCTGCGCGCCTGGTGGCTGAGCACCCGTACGGCCCGTCCCTCGACCGCCAACGTCCCGCAGGGAGTCACGGCATGACCATCCAGCACCCCGACGAGCTCGCCCTCGACCCGGTCGAGCGCGCCATCGCCGACATCGCCCTCGGCCGCGCCGTGATCGTGGTCGACGACGAGGACCGCGAGAACGAGGGCGACATCGTCTTCGCCGCCTCCGCCGCGACCCCCGAACTCCTCGCCTTCACCATCCGCTACAGCTCCGGCGTCATCTGCGCCCCGATGACCGGCGAGGAGCTCGACCGGCTCAAGCTGCCCCCGATGACCGCCGTCAACGAGGACCGCAAGGGCACCGCCTACAGCATCTCCGTCGACGCCCGGGACGGCGTGGACACCGGCATCTCCGCCGCCGACCGCGCCCGCACCATCCGGCTGCTGTCCTCGGCCGGCACCGAGGCCGCCGACCTCACCCGCCCCGGCCACGTTTTCCCGCTGCGCGCCGTCGACGGCGGCGTGCTGGTCCGGCCCGGCCACACCGAGGCCGCCGTCGACCTGGCCCGGCTCGCCGGCCTCACCCCGGCCGGCGCCATCGCCGAGGTCGTCAACGACGACGGCACCATGGCCCGGCTGCCCGAACTCGTCGCCTTCGCCCGCGAGCACGGCCTCGCGATCATCTCCATCGAGGACCTGATCGCCTACCGCCGCCGCACCGAGCTGCACGTCGACCGGGCCGCCGTCACCGCCCTGCCCACCGAGTACGGCGACTTCACCGCCGTCGGCTACAAGGGCACCATCGACGGCGTCGAGCACCTCGCGCTGGTCGCCGGCGGCCTCGACGCCGACGGCCGCCTCCCCGAGGGCGAGGACGTCCTCGTCCGGCTGCACTCCGAGTGCCTCACCGGCGACGTCCTCGGCTCGCTGCGCTGCGACTGCGGCCCCCAGCTGCAGGCCTCGCTGCGCCAGGTCGCCGAGGCCGGCCGCGGTGTCGTCCTCTACCTGCGCGGGCACGAGGGCCGCGGCATCGGCCTCACCCACAAGCTGCGCGCCTACGAGCTGCAGGAGCAGGGCCGCGACACCGTCGACGCCAACCTCGACCTCGGCCTGCCGGCGGACGCCCGTGACTACTCGATCGGCGCCCAGATGCTCTCCGACCTCGGCGTGCGCTCGCTGACCCTGCTGACCAACAACCCGCACAAGCAGAACGCGCTCACCGAGCACGGCCTCAAGGTCAAGGGCCGGGTGCCCGTCGAGGTCCGGGTCGGCGAGCACAACGAGCGCTACCTGCGCACCAAGCGCGACCGGATGGGCCACGACCTGCCGTGGCTCGACACCGACTCCTGACCACCCCGCACCACCACAGCCTTCGCACACCACCACAGCCTTCGAGACAGAGGAAGTACGACGTGAGCGGCCACGGAGCCCCCGAGCTGACCATCAAGAACTGCGCCGACCTGCGGGTCGCGGTGATCGCCGCGCAGTGGCACGACCAGGTGATGAACGGCCTGCTGGACGGCGCCCACCGCGCCCTCAAGGAGCTCGGCATCGAGGAGCCGACCGTGCTGCGGGTGCCCGGCACCTTCGAGCTGCCGGTCGCCGCCAAGCAGCTCGCCGGCCGGGGCTACGACGCCGTCGTCGCCCTCGGCGTGGTCATCCGCGGCGGCACCCCGCACTTCGACTACGTCTGCCAGGCCGCCACCCTGGGCCTGACCCAGGTCGCCGTGGACACCGGCGTCCCGGTCGGCTTCGGCGTGCTGACCTGCGACAACGAGCAGCAGGCGCTGGACCGCGCCGGCCTGCCGGACTCGGCCGAGGACAAGGGCCACGAGGCGGTCACCGCCGCCGTCGCCACCGCGGTGGCGCTGCGCGGTGCCGACGAGCCCCGACGGTAGGCGGGGGATTGTCCCACCGGACTGTCCACGGTCCGGAACCGTTTACCGTCGGTCAGCCCGCACCCCGTATGGTGAGCTCATCATGGCTTCGAAGACATTCGAGGAGCTCTTCGCCGAGCTCCAGCAGAAGGCCGCCGACGGCGACCCCTCGTCCTCCCGCACCGCGCAGCTCGTCCAGCAGGGCGTCCATGCGATCGGCAAGAAGGTCGTCGAGGAGGCCGCCGAGGTGTGGATGGCCGCCGAGTTCCAGTCGGACGAGCAGACGGCCGAGGAGATCTCCCAGCTCCTCTACCACCTTCAGGTGATGATGATCGCCCGCGGGCTGACGCTCGACGACGTGTACGCCCACCTCTGACCGCACCGTGTCAGCCACCCCTCCCACAGCGAAGGACCCATTCCCCATGCTCCGCATCGCCGTTCCCAACAAGGGTTCTCTCTCGGGTCCCGCGGCGGAGATGCTGCATGAGGCCGGCTACCGCCAGCGCAAGGACCCGAAGGAACTCGTGCTGGTCGACCCGGAGAACCAGGTCGAGTTCTTCTTCCTGCGGCCGCGGGACATCGCCGTCTACGTCGGCTCCGGCCGGCTCGACATCGGCATCACCGGCCGCGACCTGCTGCTCGACTCCGGCGCGGACGCCGAGGAGGTGCTCGCCCTCGGCTTCGGCGGCTCCACCTTCCGCTTCGCCCGCCCGCTCGGCGTCGAGGTCGAGGACGTGCAGGGCCTGGAGGGCATGCGGATCGCCACCTCCTACACCGGCCTGGTCGAGCAGCACCTGGCCGAGCGCGGCGTCAAGGCGACGGTCACCAAGCTGGACGGCGCGGTCGAGACGGCCGTCCAGCTCGGTGTGGCCGACGTCATCGCGGACGTCGTCGAGACCGGCACCAGCCTGCGCAACGCCGGCCTGGAGGTCTTCGGCGACCCGATCCTGGTGTCCGACTCGGTGGTGATCCGCCCCAAGGGCTCCGGCGAGGACCCGGCCGTCGAGCAGTTCCTGCGCCGCCTCCAGGGCGTCCTGGTGGCCCGCCGGTACGTGCTGATGGACTACGACATCCGCGCCGAGCGGGTCGGCGACGCCGTCGCCCTCACCCCCGGCCTGGAGTCGCCGACCGTCTCCCCGCTGCACACCGAGGGCTGGGTCGCCGTCCGCGCCATGGTCCTCCGCAAGGAGGCCCAGCGGATCATGGACGACCTCTGGGGGATCGGCGCCCGCGCCATCCTGGTCACCAACATCCACGCCTGCCGCCTCTGACCGAACCACCCCAGGGCGGGGGCCGGCCGGCCCCCGCCCCGCGCACTGGAGCCACCCGTTGTCCACCCCCGCCGCCGCCCTGCCGGTGACCTGGGCGCCGCGCCGCAACCGCCTCGTGCTGCTGCCGCTCTGCGCCGTGCTGGTGATCGTCTTCACCGTCCTCGCCTTCATCCTCCCGGCGAACTGGCACGCCAACGACCGCGCCATGATGGTGGTCAGCGGGCTGCTCTTCGCCGGGGTCGGCCTGATGCTCGCCCGGCCCCGGGTCAGCGCGGACGAGAACGGCGTCACGGTGGTCAACTTCGTCCGCAGCCGCCGCCTCGCCTGGGCCGAGATCGTCCGGGTCAACCTGCGCGCCGGCGACCCCTGGGTCGTCCTCGACCTCGCCGACGGCACCTCGCTCGCCGCGGTCGGCATCCAGCCCGCCGGCGGCCGCGAGCAGGCGATCACCGCCGCCCGGACCCTGCGCGACCTCGTCGACGCACGCGGAACGGCGCGTCGCTGAGGCCCGCCGGGGCAAGATCCCTGCACTCGTTCGGTATCGTCTAGGCTGGTGACGGCTGGTAAAGCCGGGGCAAAAGTGCCCGCCGCCCCCCGAACGACCTGAGGAGTGACACTCCCCGTCCATGGACGATCCGTCCGGTAGTACCTGCGCCGCCTGGCATCCGACCTCCGGAAAGCAGGCGGCCCGATGATCACCGCGTGGCTGCTGCTGTTCGCGGCCTTCCTGCTCATCCTCGCGAACGGCCTCTTCGTGGCCGCCGAGTTCGCCTTCGTGACCGTCGAGCGCGGCAGCGTCGAACGCGCCGCCAAGGCCGGCGACCGCCGCGCACAGCACCTCTCCAAGGCCCTGCGGCACCTCTCGTTCCAGCTCTCCGGGGCCCAGCTCGGCATCACCATCACCTCGCTGGTGGTCGGTATGCTCGCCGAGCCGGCGCTCTCCGTGATCCTCTCCCCGGTGTTCACCTCCGTCGGTCTGTCCGACGCGGCCGCCCGCGGCGCCGCCGTGGTGATCGGTATGATCGGCGCCACCGTGCTGCAGATGGTCATCGGCGAGCTCGTCCCCAAGAACTGGGCGATCTCCCGGCCGCTCCAGGTCGCGTACGCCGTCGTCGGCCCGCAGCGCACCTTCTCCGCCGCCTGCCGCCCGCTGATCAGCTTCCTGAACGGCTCCGCCGACCGGATGGTCCGCGCCCTCGGCATCGAACCGCAGGAGGAGCTCGGCCACGCCCGCACCCCGGCCGAACTCGTCGCCCTGGCCCGGCACTCCGCCCGCGAGGGCGCCATAGACCAGCAGTCCGCGGCACTGTTCGTCCGCACCTTCGGCCTCGGCCGGCTCACCGCGGAGAGCGTCATGACGCCGCGCGTCGACGTCGTCGCCCTGCAGCACG
Organism: Kitasatospora sp. NPDC051914; assembly: GCF_040680995.1. Taxonomy (NCBI): domain Bacteria; kingdom Bacillati; phylum Actinomycetota; class Actinomycetes; order Kitasatosporales; family Streptomycetaceae; genus Kitasatospora; species Kitasatospora sp. NPDC051914. The sequence goes on along the minus strand of NZ_JBFAXX010000024.1, from coordinate 65,134 downwards.
ACGCCACCGCCGCCGACGTCGTCAACCTCGTCCGCGCCACCGGCCTTTCCCGCTTCCCGGTGTACGTGCAAAGCCTGGACGAGGTCACCGGCACCGTCACCCTCAAGGACGCGCTCGGCGTGCCCGAGGACCGCCGCGGGCACACCCGCGTCGCACACCTCGCCTCCGCGCCGCTGCTCGTCCCCGAGACCCTGCCCGCCGAACAGCTCCTCGAGCGTCTCCGCCGCCAGCAGCCGATGGCCATCGTCGTCGACGAGTACGGCGGCACCGCCGGCGTGGTCACCGTCGAGGACATCGTCGAGGAGATCGTCGGCGAGGTGCAGGACGAGCACGACCCCGCCGACCTGCCCGACCTGCGGCCCATGCCGCCCGAGTACGGCCTGCCCGTCTGGGAGGCCGACGGCCTCACCCGGACCGGCCAGCTCGAGGCCATCGGCCTGCAGGCCCCCGAAGGCCCCTACGAGACCCTCGGCGGCCTGCTCGCCGACCTGCTCGGCAAGCTGCCCGCCGTCGGCGACACCGCCGAACTGCCCGGCTGGCGCTTCACCGTCCTCGCCGTCGACCGCCACCGCACCGGCCGGGTCCGCATCCAGCGGATCGACCGCGACCTCGCCGGCGACGACACCGACACGGACGGGAGGAAGGGCCGATGACCGCGCTCCAACTGGCCGCAGCCATCCTCCTGCTGCTCGGCAACGCCTTCTTCGTCGGCGCCGAGTTCGCCGTCATCTCGGTGCGCCGCAGCCAGATCGAACCGCTCGCCGACGCCGGCAACCGGCGCGCCCGCACCGTGATGCACGCGCTGTCCAACGTCTCCGCGATGCTCGCCGCAGCCCAGCTCGGCATCACCGTCTGCTCGCTGGGCCTCGGTGCCCTCGCCGAGCCGACCATCGCCCACCTGCTGCACGACCCCTTCCACGCGGTCGGCGTGCCCGAGTCGCTGATGCACCCGCTCAGCTACGCCGTCTCGCTCGCCGTCGTGGTCTTCCTGCACATGGTGGTCGGCGAGATGGTGCCCAAGAACATCGCCCTCGCCGGCCCCGAGAAGGCCGCGCTCTGGCTCGGCCCGCCGCTCGACCGCCTGGCCCGGATCCTGCGCCCCTTCATCGCCTTCCTGAACGCCTTCGCCAACGGCGTCCTGCGGCTGTTCAAGGTCGACGCCAAGGACGAGGTCGAGTCCGTCTTCAACAGCGAGCAACTGCTGCACCTGCTCGCCGACTCGGCCGACGCCGGCCTCCTCGACGAGCGCCGCCAGGAGCGCCTGGAGGACGCCCTGGAGCTCGGCGAGCGGCCGGTCACCGAGGTCCTGCTGCAGCCCGACCAGCTGGTCACCGTGCCGCTCGGCGCCACCCCGCGCGAGATCGAGCGGCTCGCCGTCCGCACCGGCTTCTCGCGCTTCCCGGTGGTCGACGCCGACGGCACCGTCCTCGGCTACCTGCACGTCAAGGACGTGCTCGACGCGGACGACCCGGACGCGCCGATGCCCGAGCGGCTGCGCCGCCCGATCACCGTCGTGCGGGCCGGGCTGCCGCTGGACGACGCCCTCGGCGCGATGCGCCGGGCCGCCGCCCACCTGGCCGCCGTGGTCGACGCCGACGGGCGCCAGCTCGGCCTGGTCGCCCTGGAAGACGTCCTCGAGGAGCTCGTCGGCGAGGTCCACGACCCGGACCACCGCAGCGCCGCGCTGTCGGACAAGCCCTAGCGTCCGCACTCCGCCCCGCCGGCCCCGCGCTCACCGTGCGGGGCCGGCGGCCTTCCGGCTGCCGTACACGGCGAACACGGCGGCGGAGGCGAGCTCCACGGCCGCGGCGGCGGCCAGCGGCACCGCCGGACCGGCCCGCAGCAGCAGGGCGCCGAGCGCCGCCCCGCCGCACATCACGACCACCGCGGCGGCCTCCCGCTCGCGCGAGTCCATCTCGGCGTGCACCCGCAGCAGGCCGGTCAGCCCCCGGGTGAGCACGGTGGTCGGCAGGTCCGGGGCGGCGATCCGCAGCGCGACGGCGTTCCGCCAGCCCATCGCCAGGGCCAGCACGCCCAGCACCGCCAGCGCCCGGCCCGAGGGCAGGTCCTGCTGCTTCTCCACACCGATGGCGGCCACCGCACCGAGCGCCAGCAGCATCCCGACCCCGGCCACCGCGACCGGCGTCCACAGCTCCCCGCGCCGCCGCACCAGCCCGTCGTTGACCACGTGCCCGAGCAGCGCGCCCAGGGAGAACGCGGCCAGGCCGAGCCCGGCGCCGGCCACCGACACGTGCGCGCCGCCCAGCCCGAAGCCCAGGAAGAGGATGTTGCCGGTCATCACCGCGGTGTACACGTGTCCGAGGCCCAGGAAGCTCGTGGCCTCGACCATGCCGGTGACCGCGGTCAGCAGCAGCAGCGCCACGGTCTGCGGGGCGGGGCGCCGGGTCGTCGCGAGCACCCTTGTTGGTACCAGGCGGGCCGCGCGCAACACCGGCGACGGGCCGCCCGCTCGGGGCGGCTCACCGGAACGGCTCAGCCGGCGCTGCGGGGGAGGGGCTCAGCCGGTGCGGCCGTCGATGAGCTCGCCGTACGCCTGCAGCAGGTCCGGCAGGCGGAGCGTCGCCAGGTCCTCCCGGCTGGGGAGGTCGCGGTGGGCGCTGAGCCGCAGGTCGCGGTACGCGCAGGACTTCTCGTACAGGGTGCGGATGAACCGGCCGTTGCCGAGCTCGTCTATCCAGCCCTCGGTGACCACGTGCCCGCAGATCGAGGCGAGCTCCTCGGCGGCGTCCTCGTCCCAGCCGTCGCCGCCCGCCAGCGCCAGGGTGCGGCCGATCTCGGTCAGCTCGCCCGGACGGTAACTGGGGAAGTCCACCCGGGTGGTGAAGCGGGAGTTGAGCCCGGGGTTGGCCGCCAGCAGCCGGTTCATGCCCTCCGGGTAGCCGGCCAGGATCACCACCAGCCGGTCCCGGTTGTCCTCGGCCCGCTTCAGCAGCACCTGCAGCGCCTCGTCGCCGTAAGCGTCGCCCTTGCTGTACCCCGAGTTGGACAGGCTGTACGCCTCGTCGATGAACAGCACCCCGTCCAGCGCCGAGTCGATCAGCTCGTTCGCCTTCACCGCCGTCTGGCCGAGGAACTCGCCGACCAGGTCCGCCCGCTGGGCCTCGACCAGGTGGTCGCCGGAGAGCAGGCCCAGCGCGTGGAAGACCTGGCCGAGGATCCGGGCGACGGTCGTCTTGCCGGTGCCGGACGGCCCGGAGAACACGAAGTGCCGTTTCGGCGGCTGCACCGGCAGCCCCCGCTCCGCCCGCAGCCGGGACATCCGCAGCTGCGCCGACAGCGCCCGCACCTGCCGCTTCACCGGCTCCAGGCCGACCATCCGCTCCAGCTCGGACAGCGCCGCGTCCAGCTCCTGCTGCAGGCTCAGCCCGGCCGCGGAGACGGCCGGCGCCTGCCCGGGGGCGGCCTCGGCCTCGCCGGGCGTGCGCGGGGGAGCGCCGGACAGGCCCTCGCCGCCGCCCGAGCGCTCCGCCACCGGCTCGGCCGGCGGAGCGGACGCCCCGGACAGCCCGGCCGGCGCCGGCCGGCCCGCCGGCTCGGCGAAGTCCGACAGATCACCCAGGTCCACGAAACCGGGCAGGTCGGGGCCGTCGGACAGCTCCCCGAACCCGGACGGCAGGGCCGGCGGCAGCACCTCCGGGGCGGTCTCCAGCACGTCCAGCGGGTCCAGGGCGTCCGGGCCGTCCACCGGCTCCGCCCCGTCCAGCAGGCCGTCCAGCACCCCGTCCTCGGCGGTGATCGCGGCGAGCCGGGCCGCGGTGTCCATGAACGCCGGGTCCGCCCGGTGCACCGCCCGGTACAGGGGGAGCGCGGCGGCGCTGCGCCCGGCGCCCTCGTAGGCGCGCGCCAGCCAGTAGCGCAGCTCCTTGCGCTGCGGCTGCTCGGAGCGGCAGCGGGCCAGCGAGGCGGCCAGCGGCGTCTGGGCCTGCGCGCACATGTCGAGTCTGACTCTGGCCATGCCGCCGAACAGCCCGGCCTCGATGCCGAGCAGAGGGTCGTCCAGCAGCCGGTCGGTGTCCCGGATCAGCTGCTCCCAGTCCTTGACCAGGTAGGAGCGGCAGGCGTGCAGGAAGCGCACCGACGGGTCCTGGTCGGCGGGCGGGCAGTCGGCGAGCGCCCGGTCGAGCTCGGCGAGGTGGCGGCCGTCCAGCCAGTGCGAGGCGTGGGCGAGGGCCAGGTCGCGGGCGTCCTCCAGTACGGGCTGCACCCACCAGCCCAGCCAGTACCAGGAGCTGAGCGGGCGCCGGTGGCGCAGCCGCTGCTCGCCGAACCGGTCGCGGTGGCGGTGCATGGCCAGCAGGGCGCCGGAGGTGTCGCAGCGCAGGGCGTGCAGGCCGAGCCAGGCGTCGGCCATGCCCGGGTCCAGCCGGACCGCCGTACGGAACTCCTCCTCGGCGCGGGCGTAGGAGCCCGCCGCGTAGGCGTCCATCGCGCGCAGCCATGCGCGGTCGGCCTGCCTGTGCGGTCCTGTGCCGCCGGAACCGTTGCCGCTGTCCACCGTCACCCCACGCCCCCCGCAGTGTGCATCGAGGCCCGGTCGGCCGACGGATCGCCGGACGGACCTTCCGTCAGTTCGCGCAGCCCCCGGGGCGCATGCGCGCCTGCCTGGAATCGTACCGGGGCGGGGCTGATCCGGAAGGGTGCCGCGCCAGGTCAAATATCCGTGGCAGCGCGGGCGTTGGGGGAGGGCGGCACTGCCGCGAACGCAGAACGGCATCTCCGGCTCACGGGGGAACAAGCCGGAGATGCCGTGTCTGAAGGTTGCGAGATCAACTAATCTCGCGACGCCTTGAACTTAAGACCTGGCAACACCCCAGGTCAAGAGGGGGATGGATGCTCACCGTGGGTGCAGCGGACGATCCTCCCGGTGATCCCGTCGACCGCCAGATCGGCGTGCGGCCGGCTCGGATCGGCCGCGAAGTGCGCCCGCTCGGCCCTGATCCAGCTCTGCCAGAACGCGGCCAGCTCCGGCCCGTCCCGCAGCAGCCCGCGGGCGTTGGCCGATGCCGGGTCAAGGTCCATCCACAGCAGCTGGGCGAGGACCGGGCGCACCGCGCGCCGCCCCGCGCCCACCCCCTCCACCAGCACCACCGGCGCGGCCGGCACCGCGCGCACCTCGCCGAAGCGGCGCAGCGTCCAGTCGTACACCTCGTACGCGCCGTCCTCGCCGCGCGCGAGCGGGGCGAGGACCTGGTCGTGCAGCCGGCCGGCCCAGCCGAAGGGTTCCTCGTGGGTGGCCAGGTCGTCCAGGTGCACCACCGGCGCGCCGCCGAGCTCGGCCGCCAGCCGATCGGCGAAGGTGGTCTTGCCCGAGCCCGCGTGCCCGTCCACCGCGACCAGCCGGACCGGCCCCAGGGACGGCGGCAGTGCCGCCAGCCGGGTCGCGAGATCACCGAGTTCCGTCATGCCGCCAGCGTACGGCGGCGCACCACCCGCGACGGAACACCTCGGCCGGGCACCCGCACTGCCGCCCGGGCCGTGGTCGGCGACCCGCCCGACCTGCGGGCCTGCCCGAAGCGTCAACCGGCCCGGGGAGCGGATCACCCGCGCGTGCAGCTGCGGTCGAGCGACAGGTGCACCACCGGGGCGCGGGAGGATGCGCGCCGGGCGCGGAGCCCGGCGCCGGGGAAGCGTTCGCCGGGCGGTCAGCGCCGGTGGGAACGCGAGCGCTGCGCGGGAATCCGCGCGGGGCCGTCGCCGGGAGCCCCGGCGTGCGAGAACGGCTGGGTGCGCCAGTCGAGTTCGGCGGGCAGGGTGAGCAGGGCCGCGAGGCCGGCGTCGGCGTCGTCGGCCGGCTCGTCGCACTCGGCGAGCTCGTCGGTCGGCACGCCGCTGCCCGGGCAGAGCGCCGCGGAGAAGGGGTGCCAGGCGGTCGGCAGCACGGCGTGCTGCGGCAGCCGCTCCTCGTCGCCGATCAGGGCGATCGGGCGGTCGCAGGACGGGCAGTGCACCCGGACGATCTCCCAGGTGTCGGCCTCGCCCGGGTCCGCGCCCAGGGTGTACTCGAACTCGGTGCGTTCCTCGTCCTCGCTGCGCGGACGGTGGTCAGTAACAGGCATGTGATCCCCCTCGGATCGGGCCGGGCCTACGTCGGCCCCGGCCACCAGCAGCACTTCCCGCCGACAGGGGGTCATAACCCTGCAGAGCGGCGCACGGTGATGCACGGCCTGTGGCCTTCGCCACATTCCGGCGGCATGTGCCCGCCAAGCCGCCTCCGTGCGCCCTTGACCCGCCCGCTGCACGTCCCGGGCGCACCCGCGCCCGGAAGCGCCCCCGATGCGGTGGCGACGCGTGCTCGCACCATCGAGTAGGTTTGCGCGTTGTGGAGGATCTCGACCAGCGCATCGTCCAGCTGCTGCTCCAGGACGGCCGGATGAGCTACACCGACCTGGGCAAGGCCACCGGCCTGTCCACCTCGGCGGTGCACCAGCGGGTGCGCCGCCTCGAGCAGCGCGGGGTGATCCGCGGTTACACCGCGATCATCAACCCGGAGGCCGTCGACCTGGCGCTCACCGCCTTCATCTCGGTCAAGCCCTTCGACCCCAGCGCCCCCGACGACACCCCCGAGCGCCTCGTCGGCCTCCCCGAGATCGAGGCCTGCCACAGCGTCGCCGGCGACGAGAACTACATCCTCAAGGTCCGCGTCGGCGCCCCCGGCGACCTCGAGGACCTCCTCGCCCGCATCCGCTCCGCCGCCGGCGTCTCCACCCGCACCACCGTCGTCCTGTCCACCCCGTACGAGGCGCGACCCCCGAAGCTCTGACCGGGCGCCCCCGGGGTGCAGACTGGCCCCATGACCGAACGCACCCTCCGGACCGTCCTGCTGCGCGGCGGCAACGTCTACAGCCCCGCCGACCCCTTCGCGACCGCCATGCTGGTCGAGGGCGAACACATCGCCTGGGTCGGCAGCGACGGAGCCGCCGAGGCGTACGCCGGCACCGCCGACGAGGTGGTCGAGCTCGACGGTGCCCTGGTCACCCCCGCCTTCGTCGACGCCCACGTGCACGCCACCTCCACCGGCCTCGCGCTGACCGGCCTCGACCTCACCGGCTGCCCCACCCTCGCCGAGGCCCTGGAGCGCATCGCCGCGGCCGCCCGCGCCACCGACGGCGTCCTCATCGGCCACGGCTGGGACGAGAGCGGCTGGGACGAGGGCCGCCCGCCGACGCTCGCCGAACTCGACGACGCCACCGCCGGCACCCCCGCCTACCTCTCCCGCACCGACGTGCACTCGGCGCTCGCCTCCACCGCCCTGCGCGCCCTCGCCGCCGGACTCGCCGACCTCCCCGGCTTCGACGCCGACGGCCCGCTCAGCCGCGACGCCCACCACGCCGTCCGCCGCACCGCCCTCGCCCACCTGACCGCCGCTCAGCGCCGCGCCGCCCAGCAGGCCGCCCTCGCCCGCGCCGCCGCCCTCGGCATCGGCGCGCTGCACGAGTGCGCCGGCCCCGACATCTCCTCCGAGGACGACCTCGCCGAACTCCTCGCCCTCGCCGCCGAGGGCAACGGCCCCGAGGTCTTCGGCTACTGGGGCGAGCTCGGCGCCGTCGACACCGCCCGCCGCCTCGGCGCGGTCGGCGCCGGCGGCGACCTGTTCGTCGACGGCGCGCTCGGCTCCCGCACCGCCTGCCTGCACGCCCCCTACCGGGACGCCGGCACCGCCGAGGCCCCCGTCCACGGCACCGCCTACCTGACGGCCGACCAGATCGCCGACCACGTCGCCGCCTGCACCGAGGCCGGCCTGCAGGCCGGTTTCCACGCCATCGGCGACGCCGCGGTCGACGCCGTCGTGGCGGGCGTCCGCGCAGCCGCCGACCGGGTCGGCATCGACCGCGTCCGGGCCCTGCGGCACCGGGTCGAACACGCCGAGCACCTCGACGACAAGTCCATCGCCGCCTTCGCCGAACTCGGCCTCACCGCCTCCGTCCAGCCCGCCTTCGACGCCGCCTGGGGCGGACCGGACGGCATGTACGTCCAGCGGCTCGGCGCGGAGCGGGCCGCCGCCCTCAACCCCTTCGCGGCGATGCTCCGCGCCGGCGTCCCGCTGGCCTTCGGCTCCGACGCCCCCGTCACCCCGCTCGACCCGTGGGGCACCGTCCGCGCCGCCGCCTTCCACCGCACCCCGGAGCACCGGATCTCCGTCCGCGCCGCCTTCACCGCCCACACCCGCGGCGGCTGGCGGGCCCTCGGCCGCGACGCGGACGGCGTCCTGGTGCCCGGCGCCGTCGCCAGCTACGCCGTCTGGGACACCGACGAACTGGTCGTCCAGGCCCCCGACTCCCGCGTCGCCGGCTGGTCCACCGACCCCCGCTCCGGCACTCCCGGCCTCCCCGACCTCACCCCCGGCCACCCCCTCCCCACCTGCCTCCGCACCGTCGTCCGCGGCCGCACCGTCCACCAGGCCTGACAGGCGCAGAAGGGCCGGCCGGAGCAGAGGCGCGTGGGGGCCGGGAGGTGCCCCCACGCGCCCCTGTTGCGCTCACCCGTGTGCGTTGGGCCTGCCCCGGCGGGGCCGGGGCCGTTCGCAGGCGTAGGGTGTGAACGGGTACGAAACCGTTTCGTTCCCTCTCGTTCGCCGGGAGGTCGCCGTGACATCGGACGCCGAGCCGCGAGCGCGCCGCAGCCGCCTCACCGAGGAGCGCGAGCACGAGCTGTACGAGGCCGTGATCGAGATGCTCCGCGAGGTCGGGTACGACGCGCTGACCATGGACGCCATCGCCGCCCGCACCCGCGCCAGCAAAGCCACCCTCTACCGCCAGTGGAACGGCAAGCCCGAGCTGGTCGCGGCAGCCCTCCGCAGCGGCCGCCCCATCACCGCCGCCGACATCGACACCGGCACCCTCCGCGGTGACCTCCGCGAACTCCTCCGCCTGCGCTGCGCGACCTCGCTCCGCGACGCCGCCCTGATGCGCGCCCTGGGCCAGGCGATGCACAAGGACCCGGAACTGCTCCGCGCCTTCCGCAGCCTCGTGGTCGAGCCCGAGACCGCCGCCCTCGGCGCCATGCTCGACCGCGGCGTCCGCCGCGGCGAACTCGCCCCGGACTGCCCGGCCGCGCCCTTCGTCCCGCACATGGTGCTCGGCGCACTCTCCGCCCGCCCCCTGCTGGAGGGCGTCGAGGCCGACCCGGAGTACCTCGCCCACTACGTCGACGCCGTGGTCCTGCCCGCCCTCGGCCTCTGACCCCGCCTCCCGGACCGCACCTCCCACAGGACGGACATGCCACCCGACACACCCACCGAGCCGGTGCCGCCCACCGGGCGCCGGCTCCGCCCCCACCCGCTGCGCGAACTCCTCCTCGTAGCCGCGCTCTACACCGTCTACCGGCTCGGCCGGATCGCCGCGGAGGGCCACGTCCCCCGGGCGTTCGGCAACGCCGCCGACGTCTGGAGCCTGGAGCGCACCCTGCACCTGCCCGGTGAGGGCGACGTCCAGCGGGTCCTGCTCCACAGCGACCTGCTGGTGCACGCCGCCAACGCCTTCTACGCCACCGTGCACTTCCCGGCGACCGTGCTCTTCCTGCTCTGGACGTACTGGCGCCGCCCCGGCCACTACGTGTGGATACGCCGCGTCCTGACCGTCCTCACCGGCGCCGGCCTGGCCCTGCACCTGCTGGTGCCGCTCGCCCCGCCGCGGATGCTGGAGGCCACCGGCCTGGTGGACACCGCCCGCGTCTACGGCCCGGCGGTCTACGGCGACCCGGCGACCGACAGCCTCTCCAACCAGTTCGCCGCGATGCCCTCGCTGCACGTCGGCTGGGCCCTCACGGTGGCCGTCGGCCTGATCGCCGCCACCCGCTCCCGCCGGCGCTGGTTGTGGCTGCTGCACCCGGCCGTCACGCTCCTGGTCGTCGTCGGCACCGCCAACCACTACTGGCTGGACGGCATCGTGGCCGCCGCCCTGACCGGCGCCGCCCTGCTGCTGCTCCGCCCGCCGACGGCCGCACCGCCGCTGCCGCCGCTGCGCCTGCCCGGCCAGCGCCGCCGCCCCGCCCCAGCGGAAGCCGCTCCCGCCACGACCTGACCCCGCCGTCGCCGCGGCCGGGACCCGACCGGACCGCTTCCCGGGCCGTACCCCCGTCCTCCGGATGCACACTGATCCGGGGTACCGTCTTCGGACGGGACGCCACCGGGGGCGGACCGACGACCCAGGCGGTACAGCCAGAGAGACGGTGCGCAGGTGGCAGTGCCGGTGGAACAGGAGCGCACGGTGGCGAACGAGGCGGACACCGCCGCGCGGCCGCCGCGACCCGAGGAGGCCCAGCGGCCCGGCCGGCTCGCCCGCATCCGCGCGGGCCTGCCCAGGACGGCGCTGGCGGTCCTCGCCGGGCTGCTCCTCGTCGCGGCCTTCCCCCCGTACGACCTCTGGCCGCTGTCGATCGCCGGTGTCGCGGCGCTGTCGCTGCTGACCCGCGGCCGCACGCTCCGCCAGGGCGCCTGGACGGGCTTCGCCTTCGGCCTGCCGTTCTTCCTCGGGCTGCTCGCCTGGCTGCGCGTGGTCGGCTGGGACGCGACCGTCGGCCTGTCGGTGATCGAGGCGCTGTTCCTCGCCGCGCTCGGCGCGGGCCTCGCCGCCACCTCCCGGCTGCGCGCCTGGCCGCTGTGGGGGGCCTGCCTGTGGGTGACCCAGGAGTGGGCCCGCGACCGGCTGCCGCTCGGCGGCTTCCCGTGGGGCCGGCTCGCCTTCGCCAACACCGACAGCCCCTTCACCCCGCTCGCGGCCCTCGGCGGCGCCCCGCTGGTGACCTTCGCGGTGGCGCTCTGCGGCACTCTGCTCGCCTGGGCGGTCCTCCGCCTGCGCCGCGGCCCGCGCCGCTCGCCGAAGGCCGCGGCCCTCGCCGGGCTGGGCGCCGTCGCCGCCCTGCTGGCCGGGCTGGTCGTCCCCGTCCCGACCAAGGGCGACGACACGGTGAAGGTGGCCCTGGTCCAGGGCAACGTGCCGCGCCCCGGCATGGACTTCCTCGGCCGTCCGATGCAGGTCCTCGACAACCACGCGACCGGGACAGAGAAGCTCGCCGCCGACGTCGCGGCCGGCCGCGCCCCCAAGCCGGACGTCGTCATCTGGCCGGAGAACGCCTCCGACCTGGACCCGCTCTCCGAGCCCGCCGCCTACCAGCGGATCGACCGGGCCGTCCGGGCGATCGGCGTGCCGACCCTGGTCGGCGCCCTGGTCGACGGCCCGGACGCGCAGCACGTCCAGAACGAGGGCATCGTCTGGAGCCCCGCCACCGGCCCCGGCGCCTCCTACACCAAGCAGCACCCGGTGCCGTTCGGCGAGTACGTGCCGTTCCGCGCCGAGCTCTCCAAGGTGATCGAGCGCCTCCAGCGGGTCGCCCGCGACTTCTACCCCGGCGACCACAACGGCGTCATGCAGCTCGGCCCGGCCCGCATCGGCGACGTGATCTGCTTCGAGATCGCCTACGACGAGATCGTCCGCGACACCGTCAACGACGGCGGCCGCGTGATCGTCGTCCAGACCAACAACGCCACCTACAACCGCAAGGGCCAGACCGAGCAGCAGCTCGCGATGAGCCGGCTGCGCGCCGTCGAGCACGGCCGCGCCGTCCTGATCGCAGCCACCAGCGGCATCAGCGCCGTGATCGCCCCGGACGGCTCGGTGGTCTCCCGCACCCAGGAGCTCACCCCGGCCGTCCTGAACGCGACCGTGCCGCTGCGCGACTCCCGCACGGTGGCGGACCGGGTCGGCGCCGCGCCGGAGTGGGCGCTGGCCGTCGCCGGGCTGCTGGCCTGCGGCGCCGTCGCGGCGGGCGCCGTCCGCCGGCGCCGCTCGGGCGGAACACCCGAGGACGCGGAACCGTTGAACCCGGTGGTGCCGTAGTCGCGGCCGGAGCAGCCGGCCGGTGGGAGAGCACCCCGATGGAGTGGATTCCTACCGTGACCCAGCAAGCCACCCCGGCCCGCCCCGCCCGGCGCAGCACCCTGCGCCGGGTGCTGCCCCTGCTGATCGCCGCCTGGCTGGTCCTGGAGATCTGGCTGCTGACGGTCGTCGCATCGGCTGCCGGCTGGTTCACCGTGCTGTTGCTGCTGCTCGGCGGCGTGTTCCTCGGCGGCTGGCTGATCAAGCGCGCCGGGATGCGCGCCTTCAGCGCGGCCGTCGAGCAGAGCCGCGACCCCAAACCCAGGCAGGCGCAGACGCCGACCACCATGACGGTGCTCGCGGGCGTGCTGCTGATCCTGCCGGGCTTCCTGTCGGACGCGCTGGCGCTGACCCTGCTCTTCCCGCCCACCAGGGCGCTGTGGCGGGCCGGCGCCCGCCGCGCGGCGGAGGGCGCCCTGCGCTCCACCGCCCCGGTCGGTGACGACCGCTTCGCCGATGCGATGCGGCTGCAGGAGCAGCTGCGCATCCACCGCCCGGGCAGCACGGTCATCCAGGGCGAGGTCGTCGAGCCGGGCACGGGCCCGCGCCCGGACACCGAGTACCGTCCGCCGATCACCGGCTGAGCCTGCGGGCACGACATCCGGGGCTTCCCGCTGCGGGCGGGAAGCCCCGGCCGTTTCCGATCGCCGAAGGGCTTTCCCGATGCCGAAGGGCTGGGGAACGCCGAAGGCCGAAGGCTGCCGGGAACGCCGAAGGGCCCGGGCGAGATTGCCCGGGCCCTTCTCGGTGCCACCCCCGGCCGGGCCGGGGACGGTGTCACGCGCTCTTGCGGCTGTCGCGCGGGTGTACCGCGAGGTTCATGCCACCGGAGCGGAGCACGGCCAGCCGCTCGGCCAGCACCTCCTCCAGCTCCTCGCGTGTCCGACGCTCCATCAGCATGTCCCAATGGGTGCGCGTCGGCTTGGTCTTCTTCTCTTCCGGCTCCTCGCCGTCGAGAAGTACGGCCTCCTGGCCGCAGAAACGGCACTCCCACACCGAGGGGATCTCCGCCTCAACGGAGAACGGGACCTCGAAGCGGTGTCCGTTCTGACATGCGTACTCGACGGTCTGGCGGGGAGCCAGATCGATACCACGGTCGGTCTCGTAGCTAGTGGCCCCGAGTCGCGTGCCGCGGAGAGCTCGCTCGCTCATGAATCGTGCCTCCCGGGCTTATGGCCCACAGGACTAGTGGTCGCTGTCTTCGTCGTTCGGTCAACGCTCGGCCGTCGACGAAGATTCCCGTCCGGGGACATGCGTCGCCTGTCGTGCCGCCCACGTTTGTACCCATCGGCGCCCGATTTGTCACATCTGATCGGGGATGTCACCCTGCGTACCACTCCTGGTGCGCACAGCGATCACCCGGACGACCCACTCGGGCTCCACGAACGGCCGACACGGTAGCCCAGGCCGGTTCACCAGACCGGACGCGGCCGGACCGTCCCGGTGTCCTTCCCGAGTTCCGCACCGATCTCCGCACCGAGGTCGGCGTCGAGCTCCGCGACCAGCTTCTCGGCCCGGTCGGTGACCGCGGACGGTGCCGGCGCCTCCGTCCGGGTGTCGCGGTGCGGCAGCAGCGCGATCACCGCGTCCCGCAGCTGCGCCGGGGCGTCCTCGTCGAGCGGGTCGACGGTGGCGGGCACCTGCAGCCGGACGGGTGCGGCGGCGCCGACCCGGGCGTAGCCGCGGCCGGCCGGGGTGTGCGCGGCGGGGGTGATGTCGAGCGCGGCGCCGAGCACGGCCCGCCCGAGGTCGGGGGTGACCGGGCCGAGCACCACCTTGGTGCGGGTGGCGGCCCGTACGGTCGGGCGCAGCCGGTTGTAGGCCTCGACGTCCTCGGCGATCACCACGGTGACCCGGGCGGCGCGGCCGTGCCGCAGCGGGATCTCCAGCAGGTCCTGCGGGTCGGGCTGCTCCTCGGCCTGGGCCAGCTCGCTGAGCTCGGTGGGGTGGTCGAGCAGCAGCCACAGCGGCCGGGTGGCGTCCTCGGGTGCGGCGATGCCGCTGTGCCGGGCGGCGTTCAGCAGGCCGAGCCGCCGCTCGGTCTCCTTGGCGGCCCACTCCAGTGCGGCCACCGCGCCGTGCAGGCTGGTCTCCACGGTGTGCACCCCGGGCCGGTTGACCAGGCAGGCGTGCTCGCCGGTGCCGGCGCCGTCGATCACCACCAGGTCGCCGTGCGGCAGGGCCTGCAGGGCGACCGAGCGCAGCAGGGTGGAGGTGCCGGAGCCGGTGGAGCCGAGCGCCAGCAGGTGCGGTTCGGGGCTGCGCGGGCCGACCCGCCAGACCACCGGCGGCTGCTGGGCGACGGTGCCGCCCTGGGTGACCGGGATGGTGCGGCTGCTGCCGGCGGTGTCGGTGAAGCCGAGCACGATCTCGCCGGGGGCGGTGACGAAGCGCTGCGCGGTGATGTCGGTGGCCAGTGGGGCGAGCGCGGTCACCCGCAGCCGGTTGGACTCCTCGTCCCAGTCGAAGCGGTACTCGCGGGCCCGGCCCGCCTTGCCCTGGACGACCTGCTCGATCCGGGCCCGGGCCGCGGGCTCGGTGTCGGTGAAGTAGGCCGGGTAGGCGATCTCGAGGGCGGCGAGCCGGCCGTCGCCGTCGAACTCCCAGCCGCCGAAGGCGTTCTTGTACTGCCCGTCGAGGCTGTAGAGCGGGCTCATGTCGTCCGGCCCGGCGAGGTACGGGGTGAGGGCGGTGTACAGGGCGGCGAGCTTGAGGTCGCCGGCGTCGGGCTCGGGGGCGGCGGCGGCCCTGGGGCGGCGGCCGGCCCAGGCGGCGCTCGCCATCAGTGCGGCCAGGGTGAACAGCAGGCCGTGCGGGAGCAGGAAGACGCCCAGCGCCAGGGCCGCCGTCAGGAACAGCGTGGGACCGCGCCGCTCCTTCGGGGTGGCCGCCCAGCGGCTCCTGGTCCACTCGAGGTGGTGGCGCAGCCCGCGGCCGATGAGCGTGAGCGGCGCGAACATGTCGGCGGCGTGGTCGCCTGCGGTGCGGGCGAGGTCGCGGCCGCGGTTGAGATGGCGGGTGAGGGACATGGCGGGCTCCCCGAGCGGTGGGACAGGGGCGGAAGGAGGAAGGCCCGGGGCGGTGGGGTCCGCTCCCGGGCCGCAGTCGTGCCGTGGGATCAGAACTTGATGCCGCCGATGAGGCTGGCGAGTGTCGCCCCGCCCGCCGTGATGCTGGGGGCGATGGAGGAGCCCGCGACGTAGAAGCCGAACAGTGCGCAGACCAGGGCGTGCGAGACCTTGAGTCCGTCCCGGCGGAAGAAGAGGAAGGCGATGGTGCCGAAGAGGACGATGCCGGAAATGGAGAGGATCACGTGGTCAGCTCCTCGTGAGGGGGCGGGGACAGTGTTACCAAAAGTGTCTTAATCGTGACAAAAGGTAATAGCTGGTGGAGTGCGGCGAACGGGTGGTCCTGCTCGTGTCCGGAGCGTTCGGAGGTATGCGCACCGAGCCCCGGCCGTGCGCTCCAAGGCGTCCCCCCGCGGCGTGATCGCCCTCGGCTGAACCGGGAAATTCGCCCGAACGGATGCGTGACCTTTGGGCGCCGGCGTCGTCCGCTACGGTGCGTACCGGAATCCGCGCACCCGAGGTGCGCCCGGAAGCGACATCGGAAAGGGCCGCTCATGACCGACGACACCCCGCAGACCCCCGACGCCGAGGTCGTCGAGCTCGCCGGCCGGCTCTTCGACGCCGCCCGCGCGGGCGACGCCGCCATGCTCGCCGCCTACCTCGACGCCGGAGCACCCGCCGACCTCTCCAACGAGCGCGGCGACAGCCTGCTGATGCTCGCCGCCTACCACGGCCACACCGCCGTCGTGCAGACCCTGCTGCAGCACGGCGCGGAGGCCGACCGCGCCAACGACCGCGGCCAGACGCCGCTCGCCGGTGCCGTCTTCAAGGGCTACGACGAGGTGGTCGCCGCCCTCCTCGACGGCGGTGCCGACCCGGCCGCCGGCACCCCCTCCGCCCTCGACACCGCCCGCATGTTCGGCAAGGACGCACTGGTCGCCCGGTTCGAGGGCCGCTGATCGCAAGCCCCGGGCTTGTCCGGCGTCGCGCGCGCGACGGGCACGGTCGGGCAAGCCCTAGGCTTGGTGCCCATGTCGAACACGTCGAACGCCCCGGCCGCCTCGGTCCTGGAGATCCGCACCACCGGCTACGGCCACCCGGACGCCGCCAAGCTCGCCGCCGAGGTCCAGCAGGAGTACGTCCGCCGCTACGGGGACATCGACCAGACGTCCATGCACGAGGACCACTTCGACCCGCCGTACGGCCTCTTCGTCGTCGGCTACCTGGACGGCGACCCGGTCGCCTGCGGCGGCTGGCGCGCCAAGGAGGGCAACGGCGACGGGCTGCTCGAAGGCGACGCCGAACTCAAGCGGATGTACGTCGTCGAGCGGGCCCGCGGGCGCGGCCTCGCCCGCGTCCTGCTGCGCCACCTGGAGGGCACGGCCCGGGAGGCGGGCCGTACCCGGTTCGTCCTGGAGACCGGCACCGAGCAGCCGGAGGCGATCGCCCTCTACCGCTCGGAGGGCTACCTGCCGATCACCAAGTTCGGCTACTACAAGGACTCCGAGCAGAGCGTCTGCATGGGAAAGCCGCTCGACGGCTGACCCGGCGCTGACGGATCATCGGCGGATGGACCGGATCACCGACCTGTCGACCGCAGCCGTCACCGGCCTGGCTGCCGAACTCGCCGCCGTGGACGGTGTCGTGGGCGTCTGCCTCGGCGGCAGCCGCGCCCGCGGCACCCACCGGCCGGACTCCGACCACGACCTGGGCCTCTACTACCGCGGCCCGCTGGACACCGGTGCACTGCGCACCCTGGCGGCCGAAGTGGCCGACCGACCGGTCGAGGTCACCGAGCCCGGCGGCTGGGGGCCGTGGGTGGACGGCGGGGCCTGGCTGACCGTCGGCGGCGCCCGGGTCGACTGGATCTACCGGGACGTCGACCGGGTGCGCCGTTGCTGGGACGAGGCGCGGGCCGGGCGGTACGAGACCGGCATCCAGGCGGGGCACCCGCTGGGCTTCGCCTCCCACGCCTACCCCGGTGAGCTGGCGCTCGGACGGGTGCTGGCCGACCCCACCGGCGAACTGTCCCGGCTCCGGGCCGAGACCGCCGCCTACCCGCCGGCGCTCGGCGAGGCGCTGGTGGCGGCCGCCCGCTGGGAAGCGCCGTTCACCCTCGCCAACGCGGCGAAGGCTCCGCACGACACCACCTACGTGCACGGCTGCCTGTTCCGGGTGGTCGGGCTGCTCGCCCAGGCGCTGCACGGCCGGGCCGGGTGCTGGCTGATCAACGAGAAGGGCGCGGTCGACGCGGCCGGGCGGCTGCCCGGGGCGCCCGAGCGCTTCGCAGAACGGGCGCACGGCCTGTTCCGTACGGACGCCCGGGCCGCCCTGGCCCTGGCGGCGGAGCTGACCGGCGAAGCGCTCGGGACCGGCTGACTCCCTGCCGCGCGGACGCCGACTATTTGAACCAGTAGCGGACGCCGCCGTGGCCCGAGCAGGTCCCGGAGAAGTTCGCCGAGTAGGAGGGCGTGCCGTCCTTGCACTCGGCCATCTGCGAGGAGGAGATCGGCCTCAGCCCGGCGTCCCAGCCGCAGGCCCCGGTCGTGTGGCGGGCGCAGTGGCCGGCCGCGGTGGTGGGTGCGGCCGCGGGCCGACTCGTGGTCCTGGCGGGAGCGGCCGTGGTGCGGGCCGGCGCGGGGGAGGGGGCTTCGGTGCTGCTCTGTACGGCCGACGGCGTGGGTGCCGGCTCCGCGGAGGCGGTGGCCGTGGGTGTCGGGGAGGTGGCGGCCGCGGTGGAGGCCGCCCGGGCCGGCGGGGGAGCGGCGGTGGCCGCCGGGTCGCATGCGGCGCTGAACAGGGCGAGGGCGAGGAGGCCGGCTGCGGGCAGCAGTCTTCGGCCGCCGAAGGAGAGTGTCACGGCCGGCCAAGCTACGCCGGACCGCTCCCACGGCGGACGGATTTTCCGATGTTCCGACCGGAATGGCTATGGGGGTGTATGCCCCATGAGCGCGTCCACAATGCAACATCTTGCCGAAACTTGCTGCAACACTCTTGAAATGGAATCCGTTCGCAGGCAGGCTCTACCCCGCCGGGGCCGGCCAGCGGGGGGCGGACCCACGCCAGGAAGTGAGCACGACGAGCCGGTGACGACGTTCCAGATTCTCGGCAGAGTCCGCCTGCAGCCCGACCACGGGCCGGGTGCGCACCTCGACGTCAAGGGGGCCAAGGCACGCGCCCTGCTGGTGACCCTGCTGCTGCGGGCCGGCACCACCGTCACCCTCGACCGGCTGGCCGAAGCCCTCTGGGACCAGGAACCGCCCCGCTCCGCCGTCGCCAACATCCGCACCCACGCCAGCCGGCTGAGGCAGTCGCTCGACCCGCAGACCCCGCTGCTCGGCACCGAGGGCGGGTACGAGCTCCACGCGGACGCCGACCGGTGCGACCACCTGCGCTTCCTCGACCGGGCCGGTGCCGGGCGGGCCGCCCTGGAAGCCGGGGACCCGGACCGCGCCGCCGCCTGCCTCGCCGCCGCCCTCGCCCTGTGGCAGGGCGACGAGGCCGCCGTCGGCGTCCCGCGCAACGGGCCCCTCGAAGCCTGGCTCGGCCACCTCGACGAGGAGCGGATGCGCGCCGTCGAGGACTTCGCCGACGCCCAACTGCAGCTCGCGGAACCGCGCTCCGCCCTCCGCGACCTCGCCGGCCTGCTCGCCGCCGCCCCGCTGCGCAGCCGGGCGTGGGAGCTGCGGATGCGGGCCCACCATCGGCTCGGCGAGTTCGACGGCCTCACCGCGGCGTACCGGGCCGCCGAGGCCGTCCACCGCCGCGAGCTGGGCACCGGCCCCGGCGTACGGCTCGACGCGCTCTACCACCGGCTGGTCACCAGCGTCCCCGTCCCGGTGGGCTGACCGCACGCCCCGGACGGGGGGCGCGCCCCTGAGCGGTTGCCCCGACCATCAAAGGCAGTGCTCCACCACACGGCCGTCGGCGAGTTCCACCACCCGGTCGGCGAGTCCCATCAGCGCCGGGTCATGGGTGGCGACCAGGACGGTGACGCCCTCGCTGCGGACCACCGCGCGCAGCAGCTCCATGATGGAGCGGCCGGTCTCCGAATCCAGCCGGCCGGTCGGCTCGTCCGCGATCACCAGGGCCGGCTCGTTCGCCAACGCCCGTGCGATCGCGACGCGTTGCTGCTGTCCGCCGGAGAGCTCGGCCGGCCGCTGGTCCGCGTGGTCCGCCAGCCCGACCAGTGCCAGCAGCAGGCGGACCCGCTCGTCCCGCTCCTTCGCCGGCATCCGGCGCAACCGCATCGGCACACCGACGTTCTCGGCCGCGGTCAGCACCGGGATCAGGCCGAAGGACTGGAAGACGAACCCGATCCGGTCGCGGCGCAGCGCCAGCCGGCCCTCCTCGTCCAGCCCGGCCAGGTCGGTGCCGTCCAGGGTGATCCGGCCGGCGGTGGGCGCGTCCAGCCCGCCGAGCAGGTTCAACAGGGTGGTCTTGCCCGACCCGGATCTGCCCTTGAGCGCCGTGAGTTCGCCGCGGCGGACCTCGAAGGAGACCCCGCGCAGCGCGTGCACGGCCTGCGGGCCGCTGCCGAAGCTCCGCCGGACGTCCTCGGCCGAGACCATCACATCCGTCACCGCGACTCCTCCTCCGGTCCGTCCGCCACCGGCCAGACGCCGATGTGGTCCTCCTCCAACTCCAGACGCACCCGGCGGGAGAGCCGCAGCGCCCGGGTGAACTCCGCGGGCAGCTGGAGCCGCCCGGCCCGGTCGAGCACGGCGTACTCCACACCCGGGCGGCCCTCCTGCCGGCGCAGCACCTCGGTGGAGGTGCGGCCGTTGCGGATGCGCACCGTACGGGACACCTGCTCCGCCACCATCGCGTCGTGGGTGACGATCACCACGGTGACCCCCAACTCCTCGTTGGCGGACCGCAGGGCGGCGAAAACCTCCTCGCCGGTGGCGCTGTCCAGCTCGCCGGTCGGCTCGTCCGCCAGCAACAGCGACGGCGCATTGGCGTTGGCGACCGCGATCGCCACCCGCTGCTGCTCGCCGCCGGAGAGCTCCCCGGGCCGCCGGCCGAGCTTGCCGCCGAGCCCCAGCAGACCGAGCAACTCCTCGGCACGGGCCTGCCGTTGCGCACGCGGCAGGCCCGCGTAGCGCATCGGCAGCACGACGTTCTCGACCGCCGTCAGATAGGGCAGGAGGTTGCGCGCGGTCTGCTGCCAGACGAACCCGACGGTGCGGCGCCGGTACTCGAGGCGTTCGCGCCGCCGCATCGACAGCAGGTCCCGGCCCGCCACGGAGGCGCTGCCCGCGGTCGGCACGTCCAGCCCGGCGAGGATGGACAGCAGCGTCGACTTGCCGGAGCCGGAGGCGCCGACCAGCGCCAGCAACTCGCCGTCCGCCACGGTGAGATCGAGGCCCTGGAGCGCCTGCACCTCGACGCCCTCGCTGCGGAAGATCCGCACCAGGTTCTCGCACACCACCATCCCCTCCTCCCGTTCGGGGCGCCGGGCGGCCGCCGCGCGCAGCCGCTCCAGCGAAGGTGCCTCCGACATCGCACTCACCGGGCCTCCCCCAGTCTCAACACGGCCGCCGGCCGGCGCCGCCGGCCGACCACGGTCTCCAGCACCGCGACCGCCAGCACCATCACAACGAGCCCCGATCCGAGCGCGGCGGTGAGCGCCCAGTCGACGGACGGCCCGGACCCGCCGGGCGCGCCGGTCAGGTCCGCCAGGTCCAGGGCGGGGCCCAGCGCCGCCGGAAGCAGCAGCCCGAGCGCCGTCCCGCCGACGCCGGCCGCGACCACCAGCGGCAGCAGCTCCAGCAGTTGGAGCCCGGCCGCGGCCCGGCTGCCCATGCCGAGGGTACGCAGGCAGGCCACCGTCCGGGCCCGTTCCCGCGCGCTCATCAGCAGGTCCACGGCCACCACCAGCAGCGCGACGAGCAGGGCGGCGACGCCGCAGACCAGCGAGGCGCCGTCCAGGGCGCGCACCAGGCCGTCGCCGCCCAGCCGCACCGACTCCGCCGCCCGGCTGCGGACCTGCAGGCGCAGCACCTCGCCGGGCGCACCCGCGGCCGCCGAGGCCCGGTACGCGTCGCCCGCGGTCCGGCGGAGCCGCTCGGCGTCCGGCAGCGCCGCGGCCCGGCCGGTGCGGAGCAGGACTGCGGTGCGCACAGTGGGGCCGTCCGGCCGCGGGCCTGCGGCGGCCACCAGCAGCGGCCCGCCGGAGGGGAGTTCGCCCAGCACCGGCCCGAGCACCGGGTCCTGCCGGGCGGCGGGCGGCAGGATGCCCGCGATCCGCAGCCGGAGCACGGTGCGGCCCGCCTCGACGACCTCCAGTTCGCCGTCCGGGACTTCGCGGTCCGCCAGCACCCCGACGGTCGGCACGGCATCCGCGTCCCCGGAGGACCCGAGCCCCGCCGACCGCATCGCACGGCCGAGCCGCGAACCCGGCACGGCGGCGAGCAGCCCCGCCGGGTCGACCCGGACGACCGCCGCGGAGTGCAGCAGTTCGCCGTCGGAGGCCAGCAGGTCCCGGGCCGCCCCGGTCACCGCGACCGTGCCCGCGACCCCCGGCAGCTGCGCCAGGTCCTTCGCCGCGGAGTCCAGGCCGGCGGGCCCGAGCACCACCGCGTCCGCGCCGGTGCGCCAGGCCGCGGCCCGCTCCCGGCCGCTTCGTACCGAGTCGGAGACCAGCCCGCCCAGCACGGCCCCGGACAGCGCCAGCACCAGGACCAGCACCGCCGCCCCGGCCGCGGGCGCCTCCCGCCCGGCCCGGGCGAACGCCACCAGCGGTACCGCCCCGGTCCGCCGCCGCGCCCACCGGCCGAGCAGCCGCACCGGCACCGGGTACACCCACAGCAGCACCGTCACCGCGGCCGCCCCCAGCATGCCCGGGAGCAGGAACAGCTGGGGGTCGGAGGCATCGACGGAGTTCCCGCGCAGCCGCAGCGACAGCACCCCGGCCGCGGCCACCAGCAGGACCGTCGCGTCCCGGACCAGGCGCCGCGCCGACGGCGTGCGCGGCCCGCGGCCGGACGCACCCCGCCTCGGCTCGCGGTACCGGGCCCAGACCGTGCCCGGCGGCGCACACCACACCAGCAGCACCGCCGCCCCGGCCGCCGCCAGGACGGCCCGGCCCGGCGCCCCGGTCGGGCCGGCCCCGCCGACCGCCGCGGCAGCCGTGCACCAGCCGGCGACGGCCCCGGCGAGCACCGCCGGGGCGCAGGCCAGCAGCCGCCGGCCGGCCAGCCCGGCCAGGCCCGCCCCGCGGGCGCGCCGCAGTTCGAGCTCGTCCGCCTCGCGGCGCACGGCGAGCCGGGCGCCCGCGAGGGCGCCGATCACCGCGACGGTCATCAGCCCCGCCAGGGCGAACGAACGCAGGGCCTGCGTCCGCGCGCTGCGCCGTTCGAAGGCCGACACCACGGCGGACAGCCGCTCGGTCACCTGCGGCGGCGACACCCGGCGCAGGTCGAGCTTGCACGGCAGGGTGGCCAGCGTCCGGTCGCCGCACACGCCGACGGCCGCACCCTGGACGAACGCGGTCGCCTCGCGCCCGAGTTCGCCCGCCCGGCCGGCCGCTCCCGCATCGCCGTCGCCGTCCACCCGGACGCGGTAGCCGAGGGTCAGGGCCAGCCCCGACGGGCCGGCCGTGCCGCGAGCCTCGATCGCCTCGATGCCGGCCGCGCCGACCAGGAACTCGACGGCGGTGCGCCGCCCCTGGGTGGTGTCGCTCACCAACGGCCGGGCCAGCGAGGGGAACTGCTGCCACAGGTCGGCGGTCTCCGCGACCGGCTCGAAGACGCCCACGACCACCGCCTCGGTGTCCAGCCCGGGCCCGCGGAGCGTGACGCGCCGGCCGGGGGCCAGCCCGAGGGCGTCCGCGTTGGGCCCGGACAGGGCGACCTCGACGGGGCTCGGCGCCGGATCGCCCGCCGGGGTGCCCGGTGCCCGCCCGGCCGTCCAGCGCACCTCCCGGCCGGCGTCCTGCGCGTAGACGAGCTGGCCGGTCGGCACGGTGCCGGACGGCTGCCGGACGGCGGGACCGCCGACGGGAACGGGCCCGGTCTCGATCCGCGCGACCGGCGCGCCGAGCACCGCCACGAGCCGCGGGCCCGCCCCGCGCGCCATCCCCTCGGCCAGCCGGCCGAGGTCCTGCTCCAGGCTGCCGAACTTCGGCGCCACCGACGACCCGTCGTCGGCCGCCGGCGGCCGCAGCCCGGACCTGACCGCGACCAGCGGCCCGTCCGACCCGGCCTGCTCCACCTCCTGGGCGAGCGCCCGCGTCGCCAGGCGGTCGTACGACGGCTCCCAGGCCGCCGCGAACGCCGCCAGCACCGCCACCAGCACGAACTGCAGCGCGTACAGCGGCAGTCGGCGCGATACGGCCCGCGGCCACCGACCGGCGATCATCCGTCCTCCCCTGCCCTCAGCGCCCGCGCCAGGTCGACGCGGGCGAACCGCAGTGCCAGCACCGACGAGCCGACACCCACCAGCACGCCCGTGGCCAGTGCGGCGGCCGCGGTCGCCGCCCATCCCGGGCTCGTCCGCAGCGCCGGGAACACCGCCCCGGCGGCGCCGTCCACCACGACCAGCGGCAGCAGCACGGCCGCCGCCGCCACACCCAGCACCGAGCCGAGCAGCACCGACAGACCCGTCAGGGCGAGCGTCTCCAGGCGCAGCACCGCGGCCAGCCGCCCCGGCGCGACACCGATCGCCCGCAGCACCGCGAACTCCAGGCTGCGCGAACGGGCTTCGGCCGCCCCCTGCACGGTCGCACCGGCGAGCGCGAACACCGGCGCCAGCAGCAGGCACAGCCACAGCGCACGGCGCAGCCCGGCCTGGTAGGGATCGGCGGCCAGCGCCCCGGCCTCGTCCCGCAGACTCCGGACGGTGCCCAGGTCCGGCCGCCCGCGCAGCGCCGCCTGCGCTGCCTGCCCGCCGTCCGGCCCGGCCGCTAGCCACCAGCGGGCCTCCGGCGCGGGCTGCGCCCCGCCGAGCATCCGCTGGGCGGCGAACGCCCGGGAGTCGGCCAGCACCGCCGGCCGCTCCCGCGGAAGGCCGGGGACGGCCGCGATCCGTCCGACGACCACGGCACGCACCACCGGGTCGGTGCCGGAGGCGAGCAGCAGCGCGGAGCCCTCCCGCAGCCCGGTGGCGAGCAGCGCGTCGTTCGCCAGCACCGGCAGCGGCGGTGCGTCGGGGCCGGCGGTGACCGTGTACGCCACCTCGGGGGCACGGCCGTCGCTCATCCCGTTCGGCTGCTGGGTGCGCAGCACGGCCTGCAGCAGCGCGCCGGGCCGCTCCGCGACGGTGCACGGGCCGGCCAGGTCGTCACTGGTGTCGGGGATGCGGGCCGCGGTGTTGCTCGCGGGGTGCCCGGGGCAGCCGATGTTCTCCGGGCGGCCCGCGCCGGGAGCGGTGGCCGTCCAACTGCTGCCGGCGGGCACCGCGAGGTCGTGCCGGGCGGCTGCACCGACGGCGGTGAGCCGTGCCACGTCCAGCGTGAGGCTGCGCCGCCCGGGCAGTTCCACCGCGGGCTGCACGGCGATGCGGGCGACCCGCACCGGCCGGTCCGCGGTGACCGCGGCGGAGAGGCCGAGCTGCAGGGTCCGCCGGGTGCCGTCGGCGGGCAGCACGGCGGTGAGCGTGCGGGCGAGCCCGTCCGCGTCCTCGACCAGCAGGGCGAGCCGCACCGCGTCGGCGGGCAGCGGACCGTCCGCGGCCAGGCTCACCGACAGCTCCAGCCCGGTCGTCCCCTCGGGAACGGGCAGGCCGTACTCGGGCGTGCCGCCCCGCAGCAGCGGCAGCAGTGCGGCGAGCGGCCGGTCGGCGAGGTCCGCCCGCAGGGCGGGCAGCGCCGCGCCCGCCGGCGAGAGGGTCTGCTGCGCGGTGCCGGTGTTGACCGCCACCGTCTGCACCGGCAGGTTGCCGATGTCGGTGCGGGCCTCGACCACCGGCGTCACCGCGCGGACGCCGGGCAGCGCCGCCAGGGCGGCGAAGCGCCGGTCCGACGGGAGGTCCCCGCCGCCGACGGCGAGGTCGGCGCCGACGACCACGGCGGCCCGGTCGCGGTAGCTCGGCCCCAGCGAGGCGAGGGCCGTGGCGGAGAACGAACAGACGGCCAGCGCCAGCACCGAGAGCAGCATCGAGGCCGCCGGGCCGCCCGGCCGGCGGCTGATCCGCCAGCTGCCGAGCGGCAGCACCAGACCGGTGCTGCGGGCCGCCAGCCGCTCGGCCAGCCGCATCAGCGGCGGCAGCAGTCGGAGCAGCAGCAGGGCGCCGGCGGCGAGCACGGCGGCCGGGGTGAGGACCAGCACCGGGTCGGCCCAGGTACCGAACCCGACCCGGTCCGGATCGGCCACCGGCCCGCCGTAGTGCCGCAGTTGGAGGTAGCCGAGCACGGCCGCCAGCAGCAGCGCCAGGTCCACCCCGGCCTGCTGGGCGGCCGTCCGGCGGGCCGAACGGCGGCGCACCGCACCGCCTTGCGCACCGGACAGGGCGAGCCGGGCCACCGGCAGCAGCACGGCGGCGCCGTGCACCAGCAGCATCACGCCGACCGCGGCCACCGAACCGGCGGAGACGCCCGCGCCGGCCATCACCAGCGGCGCCACCAGCACGGCCCCGGCGAACGCGGCCGGCAGCGCGACCGCCGACCACTCGGCCGCCGCCGTGAGCAGCAGCCGCCCGCCGCCCGCGCCCCGGGCCAGCCGGAGCACCGTCTCGGACGCCCTGCTGTCACTCAGCTGACGAGCCGTCAGGGCGAGGGTCAGGGCGGCGAGCACGGTCAGCAGGGTGACCGGAACGTACAGCGAGGAACGGGCCGCGAGCATCGGCAGCGCGGTGTCCGCCAGCAACTCCGGCAGCGCCGTGCGGACGGTCGTCCCGCCGACCGGCGGCGGGGCGTCCCGGTACACGGACCGCACCGGGTCGCCCGTGCCGAAAGCGGCCGACCGGGCCCGCAGCCCCGCCAGCCCGGACACCCGCAGCCCGGAGGCATCGGGCACCGCCACCCACTCGGCGAGAGCACCGTCCGCCAGCGCCGGCTCCGAGCCGAACGCCGCCGGGGGGACCAGGGCGGCGACCCGCTCCACGTCCCGGCCCGGCTCGGCCAGGCCCTGCCAGAACGCGCCGCCCTGCGGCAGCATCCGGTACCGGCCGGTGATCCGCAGCGTCACGGTGTGGTTCCGGGAGCTGGTCAGCACCAGCGCATCGCCCGGACGGACGCCCAACCGCTGCGCCAGCTCGTCCGGCAGCGCCGCCGCCACCTCCCCGCCGCTCCCGCCGGCCGGCCAGGCACCCGCGGTCAGCTGCGCATGGCGGCCCGGGTCCGCGACACCCACCGGCAGCAGCACCGAACCGGCGGGCAGGGCCGGCTGCCCGGCAGGCCGGGCCGTGGTCAGCGGCGCGCCCGTCCGCGCGGCGGTCTCCACCCGGTACGGGACACCCGCCAGCACCCGCCGGAACGCCGCCCGCACCGAGCGGTCGGCCGCCGCCTGCGCGCCGGCCGTACCCAGCTCGCTCTGCACGGCCACCGACAGCCGCCGGTCGCCCGCCAACTGGCGCCGCACACCGTCGGTCACGGCACGGCCGGACAGCGCGGCCATCACCGTCACCGCCGCCGCGGCCACCAGCACCGCGAGCGCCGCCGAGACCAGCGGCAGCGCATGGTGGCCGATCCCGCGGGCCACCGCACGGTGGGCCCGCAGCCCCGATCGGTCCTGCACGGACGTCCTCCTCGCGCCACTGCGCCTGCCGATGCCAACGTGAAAACGACCTGCCGGGCGAAGCGCCCGCGCGGACGGCGGCGGCCCGCAGGCCACCACCGTCCGCGCACCCGGGCGCCGCGCCCCATGTGCCGGTTGGTCTCAGCAGCAGCTGCCGGTGTTCTCCCAGCCGGTGCAGAAGCTGTTGTCCCAGCACTTGTTCTGCTGGAGGCGCAGGTTGCGGACACCGCAGCCGGACGAGCTGACGCAGCGGGTCTGGTACCACCAGGTGGCGTCCGCCGCGATCTTCGGCGCGAAACGGGCGGCCACGGCATCCGCGAACTGCTGGAGCTTGCTCATCACGTACTCCTCACTCCCACCGACTGCCGAGTGCAGCCGGACAGCCGTGGACGCTAACCGCCCCGCATACAGCGCACCTCCCGCCCGCACAGTACGCACCGTGTATCTCCCTTTCCTACGCTGCGACTTCGCCGCCCGTGGAGAGGACTTCCGATGTACTACGCAGCGGTCGCCTGCCGCGTCCTGCTCGCCCTGGTGTTCGCGGCCTCAGCCGTCTCCAAGGCGCGCAGCCGCAGCGCCTTCTCCGCGTTCGAGGCCGCGCTGCGCGCCATGCGGCTGGTGCCGTCCGGACACCTCCGCCGCACCGCCCGGCTCGTCGTCGCGGCGGAGGCCGCACTGCCCGTGCTGCTGGCCGTGCCCGCGACCGTGACGGCCGGACTGCTGCTGGCCACCGCGCTGCTCGCCGGCTTCACCGCGTCGATCGCGGTCACCCTGCGCCGGGGCGCCGTCGTCCCCTGCCCCTGCTTCGGGGCCGCCGCCGCACCGCTCGGCATCCGCCACCTGGTGCGCAACACCCTGCTGGCGGCCGCCGCGCTGACCGCCCTGGCCGCCGCCCACCGGCCACCCCCGGACGGTGGCGCACAGGCCGCGGCCCTGCTCCTCGCGGTCGGCGCCGGCGCCCTGGCCGCCACCGCGGCCGCCACGCTCGACGACCTCGCCGCCCTCTTCGCCCCCTCCCGCTAGGAGCTCCGCCATGCCCGTGCTGATCTCGGCCGTCGTCCTGCTTGGCGCACTCGGCCTGTTCAACCTCGTGCTCTCCTTCGGGATCGTCCGGCGGCTCAACGCCCAGGGCGCATCGCAGCCGCCCGCCCACGACGGGCTCTCGGACGCGGCCAGCATCGGCGCGGTCGCCGGCCCCTTCTCGGTCACCGCCGTCGACGGCTCGACCGTCTCCCGGGACACCCTCGCCACGCCTGCCCTGGTCGGCTTCTTCGCGCCCGGCTGCCCGCCCTGTGCCGAGCTGCTGCCCGAGTTCACCGGCCGGCTCGCCGAGGCCGGACCGCCGACCGGCGACGTGCTGGCCGTGGTCACCCCGGGTGCCGGTCAGCAGGAGTACATCGACGCCCTCGCCGGGGTCGCCACCGTCGTCACCGGTGACCACGCCCAGCAGGTGGTGGCCGCCCTCGGCGTCAGCGGCTTCCCGGTCGTCGCCCGGCTCGACACCGACGGGACGCTCCACGTGCTCCACCGCGACCTGCGGGAGATGGCCCGGCCGGTGCCGGCGTGAGGCGGCACCTCGCCGCACTCGGCGCCGTCCTCCGTCTCGCCGTACGGACCGCACCCGCGGCGCTGCTCGGCTGCCTGCTGACCGCCGCGGCAGTCGCCGCCCTGCCCGTCGCGGTCGCCTGGCTGATGAAGACCGTGCTGGACGGCCTCGCCGCCCCACATCCCACCAGTCTCCTGCTGCCGGTCGCCGGCCTCACCGTCGCCGGCACCGCCGCCGCCGTCCTGCCGCACGTCGAACAGCTGATGCGCGGCGAACTCTCCCGGCGGATCGCCGTCGAGGCCCAGGACCGCCTCTACGCGGCCGTCAACTCCTCGGTGGGGCTCGGCCGTTTCGAGGACCCGGCGCTGCTCGACCGGCTCCGCCTCGCCCAGCAGTGCGGCCAGGAGGCACCGCCGCAGATCGTGATGGGCGCGGTCGGCGTGCTCCGGACGGCCCTCACCACCGCCGGGTTCATCGCCTCCCTCGCCGCGATCTCCCCGCCGCTCGCCCTGCTCGTCCTGCTCGCCTCCGCACCCGCGCTCGCCACCGAGTTCCGGCTCTCCCGCGCCTGGGTCGGCACCGCCCTGCGCATCACCCCGTACGAGCGGCGGGAGATGTTCTACGGGCAGCTGCTCGGCGACGTGCAGGCCGCCAAGGAACTGCGGCTGTTCGGCCTCGGCACCCACTTCCGCACCAGGATGCGCGCCGACCGCGCCGTGGTCGACACCGCCAACCGCCGCATGGAACAGCGCGCCGCCCTCCTGCAGGGCGCGCCCGCACTGGTGTCCGCCGCGGTGGCCGCCGCCGGACTGGTCTGGGCCGTCCGCGCCGCGGCCCGCGGCGAACTCTCCGTCGGCGACGTCTCGGTGTTCGTCGCGGCGGTCGCCGCCGTCCAGGGCGGCATCGGCACCGCCGCCGCCCTGGCCGCCCTCGCCCAGCAGAAACTCGCGCTCTTCGGACGGTACTTGGACGTCCTCGCCGACCCCGTCGACCTGCCCACCCTCGAACCCGCCCGCCAGGCCCCGCCGCTGCAGCACGGCATCGAACTGCGCGACGTCTGGTTCCGCTACTCCGACCAGCACGACTGGGTGCTGCGCGGGGTCGACCTGACCATCCCGGCCGGCCGCTCGCTCGCCCTCGTCGGCGACAACGGCGCCGGCAAGAGCACCCTGGTCAAACTCCTCCTGCGGTTCTACGACCCCACCCGCGGCACCGTGCTCTGGGACGGCACCGACATCCGCCACTTCGACCCGGACGAACTGCGCGCCCGGATCAGCGCCGTGTTCCAGGACTTCATGCGCTACGACCTCACTGCCGCCGAGAACATCGCCCTCGGCGACATCAGCGCCACCGGCCCCGGCCCCGTCCGGCAGGCGGCCGCCGAGGCCGGCGCCGACCGCCTCCTGCAGGCCCTCCCGCACGGCTACGACACCATGCTCAGCCGCTCCTTCCTCCAGGACCCGGACAACCCCGAGGAAGGCGTCGAACTGTCCGGCGGACAGTGGCAGCGGGTCGCCCTCGCCCGCGCCATGATGCGCCGGCAGCCCGACCTGCTGATCCTCGACGAGCCCACCGCCGGCCTCGACCCCGCCGCCGAGCACGAGGTCCAGCAACTGCTGCGCCGCCACCGGCACGGCCGCACCGGCCTGCTGATCTCGCACCGCCTCGGCACCGCCCGCGAGGCCGACCTGATCGCCGTCCTGCGCAACGGCACCGTCGCCGAACACGGCACCCACGCCGAACTGATCGCCGCCGACGGCAGGTACGCCACGCTCTTCCGCCAGCAGGCCGAGGGATACACCGACAGCGAGGCCACCGCACCCGACCCCGCCCCCGCCCCTGCAGGGAGTGCACGATGACCGCCGCCCTCCTCGCCCTCGCGGCACTGCTGCTCCTCGCCGCCGGCTGCCTGGCGGCCGTACGGCGCCGCCTGGTGATCACCGTCGAGGGGGTGAGCATGCAGCCCACCCTGCGCGCCGGCGACGTGCTGATCGGCCGGCGGACCGGTCTCCGGGCGCTGCGGGTCGGCGGGCTGGTGATCCTGGAACGCCCCGACCCGTCCGGACACTGGCCCCCACCCGGCACCGGCCGGCCGCGCCGCTGGATGGTGAAGCGGGTCGCGGCCCTGCCCGGCGACCCGATGCCCGCCGCCCTGACGGCCTTCGCCGCCACCCCGGTCGTCCCGCCGGCCACCGTCGTGGTGCTCGGAGACAACCGCTCCGCCAGCATCGACTCCCGGACCCTCGGCCCCGTCCCCGCCGACCGCATCCTCGGCATCGCCCTGCGCCGCCACCGCCCGGGCCCGGCCGCCCGCCCGCTGACCCCACCGGCGGGGGCGGCTCGGATCAGCGTGCGCCAGTAGTACCGGGACTGGACGCGGACCGCGCCGACCTGCGCAAGTCGGCCCATATATGGCCAGGTGGCAGAAAATCGGACAGGCCTCTGACCCGGACGGTCCCGGGGTGACCCGATCGAATGTGCCCCCGAGTGTGCCCTCTGGAAGGACCGGGCAGGCGATACGGCCCGGCACATCGGTCAGCGGGCGGCGGCCGGCTACCGTGCACCAGTGGTCGTGCAGGTGATCGATCCCGCCCGGCCGACGTGGATCCTACGATCGAAGGCCGGCCCAGCTGTAGTGCAGCTGGTGGATGCTGACGTCGCCTGCCGGCAGGGCGTTTCAAAGTCCCGGGGATCATGTGAGTCTGCAGGCTGCGGCTGTGTGAGGAGTCCAGGCCGACCCGTCACGAACGCAACGAAGCTCCGGTTGAACGGGGTGACCTTTCCAAGTCGCCTCGAACCGCCGGCGATCTCCGGAATGACAGCCCAAGGGCGTCAGCTTCGATGCGGGTCAGACCCGGCGGAGGACCACGGCACCATCATCACTGCTTCGATGTGCCGTCGGTCCGCCACCGTCTGCCTGATCAAGTCGCCCGTTCGTGGCGGTGCTGCTGGTCGCCGCCTCGGCGGTGATCGCCGGCGGGCGCTCGTACACGGCCATCGGCAAGTGGTCCGCGAACACTCCGCAGCACACTCTGGCCCGCCTCGGTGCTCGGGTCGCGGGCGCACTCGGCATGCGCATCGCACCGAGCACCGCCACGATCCGGCGGGTCAAGTTGTCCATCAGCGACCACAGGTAGTAACCGCGGACGTCGGCGCCGCCTCGATCGCGTCGGCGATCGCGCCCAGGTGGCCCTCGACGTAGCGGATCCGCTCGGGGTCGTGGACGTTGCCGTCGTCGTCGACCCGGCGGCAGGCGCCTGGTGGTCCGAGCAGGCCATGACCCCGGTGCGCAACGCCAACCCGCCGTTGGCCTTCGCCCCGTTCGCCCGCCCGCGCGGCTGACCGGCAGCCGGGTTCCGCCGGCCGGTGGCCGCCGCCGCTGCCACGGCGGCGGCCACCGGCGCCTTTGGCTCGTACCGCCGGGGTCAGAGGAAGCGCCAGAGGTGGTCGGTCGTGCCGTTGTCGTCCCACAGGACGACCTGGGCGCCCTGGGAGGTGGAGGCGCCGGAGACGCCGAGGACACGGCCGCTGACGGCGGACTGGATGCGGAAGGTGTCGCCGCCGCCGTGCCGCAGGCGCCAGCGGTGGTCGGCGGCGCCGTTGTCGGCCCACTGGACGATCCGGGAGCCGTTGGCCGTGCCGCCGCCCTCCACAGCGAGGACCTTGCCGCTGTTGGAGTTCCTGAGCCGCAGGTGGCCGCCGGTGTCGACCACCGCGGTCCACAGGTGGTCCGCGGTGCCGTTGTCGCCCCACTGGATCGCCAGGGCGCCGTCGGCGGTCGACATGGTCTGCACGCCGAGCAGCAGCCCGCTGCCCACGTTCTGGATGCGCCGGGTGCCGGTCGGGACGAACCACCACCGGCTGGTCGGCGAGCTGCTGTCCGGGACCTGCACGGCGAAGGCGCCCTGGGCGGTGGCGGCGCCGGCGATGCCGAGCAGCTTGCCGCTGTTGGCGTTCCGCAGGGCGTGCGCGCCGTCGGCCGCCTCGACGACGGTCCACCGGTGGTCGGCGGTGCCGTTGTCCGACCACTGGAGCACGGCGGCGCCGTCGGCGGTGGACATGTTCTGCACGCCCAGGACCTTGCCGCTGTTGGCGTTGCGCAGGCGCAGCGCGGTGCCGTCCACCACGGGCGCCCAGTCGTGGTCGGCGGTGCCGCTGTCGCCCCACTGGAGGGCGGGCGCACCGTCCGAGGTGGACATGTCCTTCACGCCGAGCACCAGCCCGCTGCCCGCGTTGAGCAGGCGGAATCCGCTGCTCCTGGTGTTCCAGTAGACGGTGTAGTTGAAGCCCTGCGCGTCGTGGAACGGGCCGAGGCCCACGGACGAGCCGCCCGCGGTCGCGGTGAAGGCCAGGCCCGTGCTACCGGTCCGGGTGATCGACGCCGGGTCGAGGACCGGAAGCGCGGAGAGCGCGGTGGAGCCGTAGTTGCCGCACAGCACGACCGGGCCGTAGGTGACCGCGGCGACGTCCGGGTTGTCGTTGGCGGCCCGCAGCGCGATGCGCATCGGCAGCTTGACGGTCACCGTGTCGCCGGAGGCCCAGGAGCGGGTGACGGTGGCGTAGCTGCCGGGCGTGGTGGCGATGTTCTGCACCGTGCCGTTGACGCTCACGGTGGCACCGGACGTCCAGGCCGGGATGCGGATGCGCATCGACCAGGTGTCGCCGGCGCTGCCGGTGACCTTGAGCGTGGTGGTGTCCTCCGTCGGGTACGCGGTGGTCTGGGTGATCGTCAGGCCGCGCTCGGCCCAGGTGAGGACCGTGGGCACGAAGAGGTTGACGATCAGGGTGGTGCCGTCACGGAAGTAGACGGAGTCCGCCAGTTTGGTGTTGGACTCCATCCCGGTGCCCTGGCAGCACCAGAAGGTGTCGTAGTCGGTGCTCCAGGTGCCGCCGCCCCAGGCCGGGCCCACGCCCCGGCGGCCGCCGGGCTTCAGTGGGGTGAAGTAGGTGACGTGCCCGTGCGGGTCGGCCGGGTTCTGCGCGCCGACGACGTGGTTGAGCAGGGCGCGCTCGTAGAAGTCGAAGTACGCGGCCTGGTGCGGGTCCAGCTGCCAGAGCTCACGGGTGAGTTTGAGCATGTTGTACGAGTTGCAGAGTTCGCAGTTGTCGTTGGTCAGCTGCGAGGCGATCGCGTCCGGAGCGCGGAAGTGCTCGGCCTGGCTGTTCCCGCCGATGGCGTAGGTGTGCCTGCCGGTGCAGATCGTCCAGGCCTGGGTGGCGATGTCGTGGTAGCGCGCGGTCCCGGTGGCCCGGTACTCGCGGACGGCGCCGATCCACTTGGGCACCTGGGTGTTGGCGTGCAGGCCGTTCAGCCGGTCCTGGCCGGCGGCCAGCGGGTCGAACACGGCGGCGTGGTCGAAGCGTTGGGCGACCGTCAGCCAGCGGGCGTCCCCGGTCCGCAGGTGGAGGTCGGCCAGCACCTCGTTCATGCCGCCGAACTCGGTGCCCAGGAGCGCCTGCATCTGGCTCTGGGTGAGCCGTCCGGTGCGCTGGTCGACCCAGCCGGCCATGGCCAGCAGGACGTCCCGGGCCTGGGCGCTGCCCATCAGGCGCCAGACGTCGAGCAGTCCGGCCATGGTCTTGTGGACGCAGTAGTAGGGGACGTTGCCGTTCTTCAGCGAGCCGGCCTCGAGCTGGGCGAAGTCGTTCTCCGGGAAGCCTGAGAGGTAGCCGGCGGAGAACCCCGGGACGGCGTTGTTGGCCTGGCACTTGGCCAGCTCGGCCACCATGTAGGCGGCCTTGTCGCGGCAGACGGTGTCGCCCGTTCCCGCGTAGGCCTGGGCCCAGGCACTGAGGAAGTGCCCCTGCACGTGGGTGCGGAACGGGAACGACGGGCCGTCCCAACCGCCGTTCGCGGCAGCGGCGTTGGTGGACAGCCGGTGGTTCGCGCGGAAGTTGTACAGCAGGCGGTCGACGTCGACGAAGCGCAGGTACGCCAGGGTGCGGTCCTGGTTGTCGCGCAACCGGCCGGCGGTGAGCCGGACCTGGCCGAGGTCGAACGGCTGCGTCGAGGAGCCGGCGGCCTCGGCGGCCGCCGGTGCGAGGCCGAGTCCGACGGCCGGTGCGAGGCCGAGTCCGACGGCCGGTGCGAGGGCTAACACGCCGGTGGTCTTCAGCAGGCTGCGGCGGTTCAGGGGGGTGGACGACACGCGGGATCTGTTCCTTCCGGGTGGGGAGGAGAGCGGCGGGTGAACTGTTAGCGCTAACAAAATGCTGTGCGGAAAGCGGCGTGCCGGAAGGGTGGGCGGCGAGCGGTGGGGGTGGCGTCGAAGGCCGTCGGCCGTGTTCGACAGTGTCACGTTTATAGCCCCGGCGTCTCGGTCGCGTCCAGGGGTGCGACGGAACGGGCGCCCCCGCTCGCCGCCATATTCTGTTAGCGCTAACAAGTGGCCGGTGTCAGCCCAGCGTCCATTGCTGGTTCCTGCCGCCGCTGCAGGTCCACAGCTGGACGGGCGTACCGTCGGCGGTGGCCAAGCCGGTCACGTCCAGGCAGAGCCCCGACTGCACCCCGGTGATGGTGCCGTTCGGGTTGACCTGCCACTGCTGGTTGGCCTGGCCGTTGCAGGACCAGACGATCGCCTTGGTGCCGTTGGTGGTGCCGTGCGCGTTGGCGTCCAGACACAGCGTGCTGCCGCCCACGGTCGCGGTCAGCTGGTTCGACGAGGTGCGGGTCCAGGTCTGGTTCGCACCGCCGTTGCAGGCGAAGATCTGCTGCTGCGTGCCCAGCGCCGTGTTGGCATCGGTCAGGCACTTGCCCGCGTCCACCGCACGCAGCGCGCCGGTCGTACCACCGCCGGAGGACCCCGCGTCCAGGCCCATGAAGTGGATCGCGGTGGCCGCCATCGTGGAGCCCTTGACCGGCAGTTCGTGCCCGGTCCCGGTCGACCGCGCCGCGCTGGACGCCGCCGCCAAGGACTCCGGCTTCGACGCGGTGCTGGAACGGCTGCCGGACGACTGGCGGACCCCGCTCGCCCGCTCCCGCACCGGCGGCGTCGACCTCTCCGGCGGCCAGTGGCAGCAGGCCGTCCTCGCCCGCGCCCTGTACGCCGTGCACACCGGCGCCGGACTGCTCGTGCTGGACGAGCCGACCGCGCACCTGGACGTGCGGACCGAGTTCGAGGTGTTCAACCGGCTCGCCGAACACCGCGGCAGGGCGAGCGTGGTGCTGATCTCGCACCGGCTGTCCACCGTCCGGCAGGCGGACCGGATCGTGCTCCTCGACGGCGGACGGATCACCGAATCCGGCACCCACGACGAACTGATGGCCCTCGACGGCAGGTACGCCGAGCTCATCGCCATCCAGGCCGAGCGGTTCCAGCTCGGCTACGACGACCGCGCGGACGAAAGCGAACTCCGGTGACCGTGGACCAGCCCGAGTACCGGCCGAGCGCACGCGACTACCTGCGGCTGGCCCCGTGAACTGCTCACCCTGGCCCACCGGCGCGCGCCGGGGCTGACCGTCGCCGCCCTGGTCACCCAGGCGCTGACCGTGGCAACCGTCGCGGCGACCGCGCTCACCCTGCGCGCCGCGATCAACGGCGCGATCGACGGAGCCGCCGGCACTGCGGTCGCGGGGGCGCTCGGCGCCGCCGTCGCGTACGCCGTCACCGGCGTCCTCACAGACCTGGGCGGCAACGTCATGGCCCTGCTCGTCGACGAGGTCAGCGTGCTCGACCTGCACGAGTCCATCGGGTTCGTCGCCGGGCTCGCCGTGGTCATCCAGCGCACCGCCCGGGGCGACGGCTCGCCCGGCGACGTGGTGCTCGCCATCACCGTCGCCTCCACGCTGCGCGGCTCGGTCCAGGCCGCCGTCGGCCGGACCACCGACACCGTCGCCGCCCAGCGCCTGGTCGAGCCCTTCCTGTGGTTGCGCGGCTACGCCGCCGGCCGCCCCGCCGGACCGGCTGACCGCCGGCATCACCTTCGAGCAGGTCGGCTACCGCTACCCCGGCACCGACCGGTACGCGCTGGAGGACGTCAGCTTCAGCATCCCGGCCGGGACAGTGGTCGCCGTGGTCGGCGAGTACGGCTCCGGCAAGACCACCCTGGTCAAGCTGCTCAACCGGTTCTACCGGCCGGACACCGGCCGGATCACCGTCGACGGCACCGACCTCGCCCGCTACGACAGCGCCGGCTGGCACGCCCGGACCGGCGCCGCCTTCCAGGACTTCGGCCGCTACCGCACCGTCTTCGCCGAGACCGTGGGCCTCGGCGACCTCCCGCACCTGGACGACCGCGAGCGGATCGCCGAGGCGCTGCGCGAGGCCGAGGCCACCGGTTTCGTCAGCCGCCTGCCGCAGGGCATGGACACTCGGCTCGGCCGCTC
Source organism: Kitasatospora sp. NPDC051914 (assembly GCF_040680995.1). Classification (NCBI taxonomy): domain Bacteria; kingdom Bacillati; phylum Actinomycetota; class Actinomycetes; order Kitasatosporales; family Streptomycetaceae; genus Kitasatospora; species Kitasatospora sp. NPDC051914. The sequence continues at coordinate 28,622 of NZ_JBFAXX010000024.1, read as the reverse complement.
GCCGGGCGGCGTCGACCTGTCCGAGGGGCAGTGGCAGAAGACCGCGCTCGCCCGCGCCACCATGCGCCGCGAACCGCTGCTGTTCGTCCTCGACGAACCCACGGCCTCGCTCGACGCCCCCAGCGAACAGGAGATCTTCCAACGCCAGATGGCCCGGGCGCGCGACGTCGCCGCCCGGACCGGCGCTATCACCGTGATCGTCTCGCACCGCTTCTCCACCGTCACCGGCGCCGACCTGATCCTGGTGCTCGACCGGGGACGGCTGGCCGAAATCGGCTCCCATCAGGAGCTGCTGGAACTCCAGGGACGCTACGCCGAGCTCTACGGTATCCAGGCGACCGCGTACACCACCGGCTGAGCGGGCGGGGCCGACCCGTCGGATTCCCTGTTGGTTTGTCGCCGTGTCACTGACCGACAAGGCCATCGCCCGGATCCGCCGGCTGATCCGGGACGGCGAGCTGCTCCCGGGGACCAAACTGCCCCCGGAGCAGCAGCTCGCGGCCGAACTCGGGCTCTCGCGGAACCCGATGCGGGAGGCGGTCAGGCACTCGTCGTCGCCCGGGTCCTGGAGATCCGACGGGGCGACGGCACCCATGTCACCAGCCTGGTTCCGGGCCTGCTGCTGGAGGGCCTCGGCGGCGGGGTCGACCTGCTCCAGGGCGACACGGTCCTAGAAGCGATCCTCGACGCGCTGACCGCCCGCGACATGCCCAAGAGTGATGAGCGGGCACACGCCGTGATCAGCAGGGCGCTGTTTGCGGCTGATGTGCCCGCTCCGGGCGGGGTTCTGATGGCTGTGTAAGCCCGGCGGGGTCAATGTGCCCCGAAAATGCCCCGCCAGGTTGATTCAGCGATGTTTGCGCAGGTCAGCGCGGTTCACAGAAGCGTCTGCCAGAAGTACCAGAAGCGGTTGAGGATCAGCAGGGCGATCCCCAGGTACCAGAGCGCCGGGGCCACCCAGTGGTACTGGGCGACCGACGGCCACCAGCGAGGGGCCGGCAGGACGCCCGTCCGCATGTTGTGGAGCGTGAGGTACCAGGCCAGCGGTCCCACCAGCGCCCACACCACCATGCAGTACGGGCAGAGCGCCCCGATCTCGTACAGCGCCTGGGTTATCAGCCAGACCGTGAAGCCCAGGCCGGCCAGCGCACCGGCCTGCAGCCCCAGCCAGTACCAGCGCCGGTACCGGGCGCCCGCCAGCAGGCCCGCCCCGGCGGCGATCAGCACCGCGAACGCGGCCAGGCCGAGCAGCGGGTTCGGGAAGCCGAAGACCGCGGCCTGGCCGGTGCGCATCACCGACCCGCAGCTGATCACCGGGTTGATGCTGCAGCTCGGCCGGTAGCCCGGGTTCTCCAGCATCCGCAGCTTGTCGAAGGTCAGCACCGCCGAGGCGGCCAGCCCGAGCAGGCCGCCGACCAGCAGCAGCCGGGCCAGGCCGCGCCCGGCCCCGATCGTCGCTCCGTCGGCCATGTCAGGCCCCGGTCGCCTGGCGGACCAGCGCGGTCCACTGCTCGCCGGACACCGGCTTGCCGTCCTTGCCGAAGACGTTCAGCACCTTGCCGTCCAGCACCACCGTCGGGGTGCCCTGGGCGCCGCTCGCGGAGAACGCCTTGTCGACCTTGGCCGCCCACGGCCGGTAGGTGCCCTCGGTGACCGCCTTGGTGAACGCCTCGGTCTTCAGCCCCGGCACCTTCTCGGCCAGTTCGAGGATGCGGTTGACGTCGCCGAAGCCGTCCTCGCGCTCGTCCGGCTGGTTGGCGTACAGCACGTCGTGGAACTTCTTGAACTGGTCCACGCCCTGGTCCAGCGCGGCGCCCGCGGCGGCCAGCGCCGTCCGCGAGCCCTTGCCGCCGAGGTTCTGGTCCAGGAACGCCGCCAGGTGGTACTCGATCTTGTACTGGCCGCTGTCCGCGAGCTGCTGCACCGCTCGGCCCGCGGACGCCTCGAACTCCTTGCACACCGGGCAGCGGAAGTCCTCGTACACCTGCACCGTGTGCGGCGCATCGGCCTTCCCGTACACCACCACGGTGCCGTCCGCGCCCGAGGTGTTGGCCGGCACCTTCAGCGGCGCCGAGGCGGCCGGGTCGGAGTCGGAGGCGGTGGCGATCGCCGCCACCGTGCCGCCCACCACGGCGAGCGCCGCCACGACGCTCACCGCGATCACGGCACGCCGCCGCACGGCGGCCGCCTTCTTCTCCCGCCGGTGCGCCTCCTGCATGCGCTCACGGGCGGACGTCCGGGACTGCTCCGGCCTCCCGGACTGCTGCGACTTCTGGGTCTTCTGGGTCTTCTTGGGCTGGTCGGTCATGACGATCCGTCGAATCCTCGCGTACGGGCACGCCACCGGGCCGCGCGGCCGCGCGGTGGCACACCGAAAGACAGGGGAGTGGCGCAGAGGGGCCCGCCCGGGCCGACGGCGGAGCCGTCAGCAGGCGAGCGCGACCACCGGCGGACCGCGGCGCGGAGCCGGGGAGGGAACCACGGACTCCGGGCGGGGAAGGACCTCCCGCGCATCCGGCGACGGCGCCAGCACCTCGGGGCAGGCCGGCAGCGGAGCCGCCACGGCCATCAGCCGCCGGGCCACCGCCCGGGCCGTCGAGCCCAGCACCCGCAGCATCTGCCCGGCGCCGCCCAGCGCGGCCTCACCCAGCCGCAGCCACACCGCCGCCACCAGCGCCAGCCCCAGATGGGCGAGCAGCACCAGCAGCCGCAGCGACCCGGCGGACTGCCCGGCCAGACCGGACAGCAGCGGACTGCCGTCCACCGAACCCCCGCCGCAGACCAGCAGGTCCACCCCGTGCGAGCGGGCGGCGACCGTCGCACAGCCGTCCTGCCCCAGGTTGAACGCGGTGTTCAGCAGCAGCTCGACCGGCACCATCACGGCGGCCAGCCGCCACAGGCTGTGCCGGGCGCCCTCGAGTACGAAGGCCAGCAGGAAGACCGCGGCGGTGCAGGCCAGCACCAGCGTCAACGGCAGCGGCCGCCCCGTCAGCACGACCTGGCCCAGGGCAGCGAGCGGCACCGCGAGCGCGGTGAACACCGCGGCCCGCAGAACCCTCGACACTCGGCTCCCGGTCATGGTCAGCGAGTATGCCAGGCAGCCGATCAAGGCCGCGTAAGGATCCGGCCCGGCCGTGACACGGCGTCAGCAACCGCCCGCCCGGGCCGCCCGCAGGCATACCCTGGGAACCCCGGGAAGAGGGTGATCAGGGTGCCGCACGGAGCCGGGCCGACCGCGGGCGCGGTCCTCGGGGCCTGGATCGCGGAGCAGACCGAGACGCTGGCCGGCCTGGAGGCCGCCGTCCGCGCCGACGAGCCCGACGCCGTCCACCGGATGCGGGTCACCTGCCGCCGCCTGCGCAGCACCCTGCAGGCCTACCGCCCGCTGATCGGCACCGACACCACCGCCCTCGTCGCCGCCCTCAGGTCCCTCGCCTCCGCACTCGGCGCGGCCCGCGACACCGAGGTCCTCGCCGAGCGCCTCACCGCCGACGCCCGCGGGCTGCCGCCCGACTGCCGGCCCGAGGAGGTCGCCGCCGCCCTCACCGCCTGGGCCGACGAGAACATCGCCGAGGCCAGACCGCAGGCACTCGCCGCCCTCGACGACCCCGCCTTCCCGGCCCTGCTCGCCGCCCTGCGCGGACTCGTCGCCGAACCCCGCTTCACCGCCCGCGCCGACCGCCCGGCCCCCCGCGAACTCGCCCGGACGGCCCGCCGCCAGCAGCGCCGTACCGCCCGCCGCATCCGGGAGGCCCGCAGCGCCCCGCCGGGCGAGCCCACCGAGACCGCACTGCACGAGGCCCGCAAGGCCGCCAAACGCGCCCGCTACGCCGGGGAGCCCGCCGGGCCCGCAGCGGCCCGCTTCACCGGCCGGATGAAGGCCCTCCAGGACCTCCTCGGCACCCACCAGGACGCCGTGCTCGCCGCCCGCACCCTGCACGTCCTCGCCGACGGCGACCCCCGGCACGCGTTCGCCTACGGCGTCCTCCACGACCGCCAGCTGACCGCCGCCGCCCGCGACCGCCGCCGCCTCCCCGAGGTCTGGCGCAAGGCCGCCGAGCCCCCGGTGTTCTGACGGGCGCGCCGCCCGCCCCGCGCTCGGCCGCCCGCCCCGCGCTCGGTCGCCCGCCGCGCACGCGGATCAGAGCAGGCCCGCACTCCCGGCGGCGGTGGCGAGCAGGTCGCCGAGCATGCCCGGGGTGAGGCGGCCGGTGTAGGTGTTGCGGGGGCTCACGTGGTAGCAGCCGAAGAGGTCCAGCGGGGTGCCGCCGTCCGCGGCGGGCAGGGTGGCCCGGGCGCCGTGGCCGAAGGCGGGCCGGGGCCGGGGGACCAGCCGCCCGGAGGCGGCCAGCGCCGGGAGGACGGCCTCCCAGGCGAAGCCGCCGAGCGCCACCACCGAGCGGACGGTCGGCCGCAGGTACTCGAATTCGCGGGCGATCCACGGCAGGCAGGTGTCCCGCTCCTCCCGGGTGGGCCGGTTCTCCGGCGGGCAGCACCGCACCGGGTCGGTGATCCGCACCCCGTACAGCTCCATCCCGTCGTCGCGCCAGGTCGCGTGCGGCTGCGAGGCCAGTCCCAGCTCGTGCAGCGCCGCGTACAGCAGGTCGCCGGACGGGTCGCCGGTGAAGATCCGGCCGGTGCGGTTGGCGCCGTGCGCGGCCGGGGCGAGCCCGACGATCACCATCGCCGCGTCGGCCGGGCCGAACCCGGGGATCGGCCGGGCCCAGTACTCGTCCTGCAGGTAGGCGCGCCGCTTGGTGCGGGCGGCCTCCTCGCGCCAGGCGACCAGCCGCGGGCAGGCCCGGCAGTGGGTCACCAGTGCGTCCAGCTCGCCGAGGCTGCGGGTGGCGGCCGCGGCGGCGGCCGGGTGGCCGGGGTCGGTGGGCTGGGGCGGCTCCGTGCCGCCGGTCGGCTCCATGCTGCCGATGGTAGGGGCGGAGTAGCGTGGAGAGCGGGGTCTTCGCTGCGTGGGCCCGAGGTGACGACATGATCATTCTCGATGCGGTACTGGGGGCACTGGTCGTCCTGGCCGTGTGGGCCGGGCTCAGCATCCGCGTGGTGCAGCAGTACCAGCGCGGTGTGGTGTTCCGCTTCGGGCGGGTGGTGGAGGACGTCAAGCCGCCCGGGCTCGCCGTGATCCGCCCGATCGCGGACCGGCTGAAGCGGGTGAACGTGCAGATCGTCACGATGCCCATCCCCGCGCAGGAGGGCATCACCCGCGACAACGTCACCGTGCGGGTCGACGCGGTGGTCTACTACCGGGTCGTCGACCCGGTGAAGGCGACCGTCAACGTGCAGGACTACAACTTCGCGATCTCGCAGGTCGCGCAGACCTCGCTGCGTTCGATCATCGGCAAGAGCGAACTCGACGACCTGCTCGCCAACCGCGAACCGCTGAACCAGGGCCTGGAGCTGATGCTGGACAGCCCGGCGCTCGGCTGGGGCATCGAGATCGACCGGGTGGAGATCAAGGACGTGGCCCTGCCGGAGTCGATGAAGAGGTCGATGTCGCGGCAGGCCGAGGCCGAACGGGAACGCCGGGCGCGGATCATCACCGCGGACGGCGAGTTCCAGGCCTCCGCCCGGCTCTCCGAGGCCGCCGCGATCATGAGCACCACCCCGGCCGCCCTCCAACTGCGACTGCTGCAGACGGTGGTGGAGGTGGCGGCGGAGAAGAACTCCACGCTGGTGCTGCCCTTCCCGGTGGAGCTGCTGCGCTTCCTGGACAGCGTCACCGAGAAGCCGGCTGCCGCCGCACCCGACGCGGGCGGCCCGCAGCAGCTCGAACTGCCCGATCTCCCGGCACTGGACGAGGTGTTGGCCCGTGACCCGCTGGAGCCGCCGACCGACGTGCCGAACGGCTCCCGGCCCGAGGTGGCGTCCCCGCGGGGCGGGGACCACGATGGAGGGACGGGGGTCTGAGGCACGGCGGGAGGCCTGACGATGACCACAGCGAAAGAGATCATGCACCCGGGCGCCGAGTGCGTCGGCGAGTTCGAGACCCTGGCCGACGCGGCGAGGATCATGAAGGACCGGGGAGTGGGCGCGCTGCCCATCTGCGGGGAGAACCAGAAGCTGCTGGGCATCCTCACCGACCGGGACATCGTGCTCAAGTGCGTCGCCGAGGGCCTCGACCCGAGCCAGGTCAAGGCCGTCGACCTGGCGGTCGGGCGACCGATGGTGATCGAGGAGGACGAGGACGCCGAGCAGGTCCTGCGGGTCATGGAACAGCACCTCGTCCGCCGCCTGCCGGTGATCAACCACCCGGACCACAAACTGGTCGGGATGATCAGCGAGGCGGACATCGCCCGCCACATGCCGCAGGAGCGGGTCGCCGAGTTCGTCACCACGATCTGCGCCGAGTAGGCGTTCTTCATAGAGCACTCGGGTCGAAACAGAGCACTCGGGTCGGATCGGGGGCGCGGGGAACCGGGCGGTTCCCCGCGCCCCCGGTGGGCTGCCTCAGAGGCGTGCGAGGAAGGTGTCCGCGATCACCCGGTAGCCGGCGTCGTTGGCGTGGATGTCGCCGCGTGCCATGTTCGTCCACTGTACGATCCGGGCCACGTTCAGCGGCACCCGGCCGCCGCCGAACGGCACCATGCGGAGCGAGTCCGTGTCGAAAGCCCGGGCCACATCGGCGGTCGGCACGCCGTGCGCGGCGTCGGCGATGCCGATGACGGCGTTCAGCGCGTGCGAGAGCGGCAGCGAGGCCGCGGCCGTCGCCCTGCCCTGCTCGCCCGTCAACCAGGCGGCGAGGAACGGGTCGTAGAGGTTCATGCCGATGATCCGGGTGCGCGGTCCGGCCGCCGCCCGCAGCTGGGACAGGATGTCCGACAGGCCGCGGCCCGCCGTGGCGATGCCGGACAGCGCGCACGGTACGTCGATCGTGCCGCCCGCCGCGCAGCGGTTGACGTCGTTGGCGCCGATGTCCAGCGTCACCAGCACCCGGTCGTTCCGGTGCTCGCGCAGGAACCTCACGGCGGCGGCGAGTTGGGAGTCGGCGTAGGGGTGCGGGTACGGGCAGCCGCCGTTCGCCATGGTGCCGGTGGTCTCGCCGGGGCAGCCGAGATCGGTGAAGCCGAAGGCCTTCCCGCGGGCCGCGGCCCGCTCGCCGAGGGTGCGGGCGATGTCCTGCGCGTAGCCGCGGCCGACCACGTGGCCGCCGTCCGGGGTGGACTGGTAGCCCGCGGCGAGCGAGTCGCCGAGCGCCAGGTACCAGCGCGGCACATCGGCCGGGACGGGGCGGGAGCCGGACTGGGCGGCGGCCGCCGGAGCAGCCGTCAGGCCGAGTGCCGAGGCGGTGAACAGGACTGCGGCGACGGCGAGTCGGACGCCTTTGGGCAGGGGTGTGCGCATCGGGCCTCCAGGGTGGTGGGGGCCGCATGTGGGGTGCGGCCCGGTGAGGCTACTGCGCGGTAGGCCCGGTGAGTAGGGGTCGGACGGGATCAGCCCGGGAACGCGTACACGGTGGTGGCGTGCGCCGCCGGCTCCTCCTCGCCCTCCGCGGCCATCGTGACGTCGACGAACGCCAGCCGGCGCCCCAGCTTGGTGACCCGCGCCGTGACCAGCACGTCCGCACCGACCACCGCCCGCTGGAAGGTCGTCGACTGCTGGATCGTCGTCATCGGCCCGAACCCGCCGCGCGCCGCCGACACGGCCACCACGGTCGCCGTGTCCGCCGCGGCCATCAGCGCCTGCCCGCTCAGACCGCCGCCCTCGCGCGCCAGTTCGTCGGACCACGGCAGCCGCAGCACGGCATGCCGGTCACCGGTCTCGGTGACGGAGAGCTTGAGCGCCTGCACCCAGGGCGCGAAGTTGTCGGCGAGGATGGTGTCCGCATCGGCGGTGGAGATCGTCACAGCCGCCATTGTGGCGGCGGCCCGCCGCCCGCGCCATCACCGTGCACCGGTCGCCCGCCCGGCGCGTCCGCCGTTACCCTCCTCGTGGATCGCCCGCCGTACCAGCTCCGCCAGGTGCACCGCCCGCCGCCCGCCGGAGAGTTGGGCGATCTGGGTACGGCAGCTCAGTCCGTCGGCCAGCACCGTCGTCCCCGGCGCCGCCGCACGCACCGCCGGCAGCAGCACCCGCTCCGCCGCCGCCACCGACACCTCCCAGTGCCCGCGCTCCATCCCGAAGTTGCCCGCCAGGCCGCAACAGCCCGAGTCCAGCACCTCGTTGCGCACACCCATCCGCTGCTCCACCCGCCGGTCGGCCGCGGTGCCGAGCACCGCGTGCTGGTGGCAGTGCACCTGGGTCACCGCCGCCGTCTCCAGCCGCGGCAGCGCCACTCGGCTCTCGTCCAGGAACTCCGCGAACGTCCGCACCCGGCCCGGCAGTCCGCCCGCCTCCGCGCCGAGCAGCCGGGGCATCTCCTCGCGCAGCGCGGCGGTGCAGCTCGGTTCCAGACCCACCACCGGCAGCCCGTCCGGGACGGCCCGCAGGCTGCGCCGCATCACCCGCCGGGCGAGCCCGAGCTGGCCGGTGGAGACCAGGGTGAGGCCGCAGCAGACCGGCCCGGTGGGCAGCCGTACTTCGAAGCCGAGGTGTTCCAGCACTTCGACGGCGGCGCGGGCGGGCTCCGGGTCGAGCAGTTCGGCCATGCTGTCGGGCCACAGCAGCAGCGGTTCGGCGCCCGCGGGCACCGGATGCTCGGCGCGCCACCGGCGGAACCAGGCGGAGAAGGTCTCCGCGGGCAGTTCGGGCAGCTCGCGGCGCGGGTCGATGCCGCCGACCCGCTTGAGCAGGGCGGCGCTCGGCCCGGCCTGCAGCAGGCGGTTGGCGAGCCGCGGGGCGAGGGCCGCGCCGCGCAGCCAGAGCGGCAGCCAGCCGAGGGCCAGGTGGGAGGCCGGGCGCAGCCGCCGCCGGTAGTGCTGGTGCAGGAACTCGGCCTTGTAAGTCGCCATGTCGACATGGACCGGGCAGTCGCCGGCGCAACCCTTGCAGCCGAGGCACAGGTCGAGCGCCTCGCGGACCTCCTCGGAGCGCCAGCCGTCGGTGACCAGCTCGCCGCGGAGCATCTCGGCGAGCAGCCGGGCCCGGCCGCGGGTGGAGTGCCGTTCCTCTCCGGTGGCCATGTAGCTGGGGCACATCACGCCGGTGGAGGTGTCCACGCACTTGGCGACGCCGACGCAGCGGTGCACGGCCTTGAGGAGGCTGCCGCCGTCCTGTTCGTACGGGAGGGCGAGCGGCAGGTCGCGGCCGGGGAAGCGCAGGTCGGCGTCGAGCGGGCGCGGGTCGACCAGGACACCGGGGTTGAGCAGGTCGTCCGGGTCCCAGATCCGCTTGAACCGGCGGAACAGGGCGATGACCTCGGGCGGGTACATCCGGGGCAGCAGCTCGGCCCGGGCCTGCCCGTCGCCGTGTTCGCCGGAGAGCGAGCCGCCGTGGGCGGCGCACAGGTCGGCGGCCTCCGTCATGAACGCCCGGAACTCGGGCAGGCGCGCCGGTTCGGTGAGCGGGAAGTCCAGCCGCAGGTGGACGCAGCCCTCGCCGAAGTGCCCGTACGGGACGCCGCGCAGCCCGTGGCGGGCGAGCAGGGCACGCAGGTCGCGGAGGTAGTCGCCGAGCCGCTCCACGGGGACGGCGGAGTCCTCCCAGCCGGGCCAGGCCTCGTCGCTTCCGCCGGCCCCGGCGCGGGGGAGCCGGGTGACGATGCCGGCGCCGGCCTCGCGGACGGCCCACAGCTGCCGCTGTTCGGCCGGGTCGGTGATCACGGCGGTGGTGGCGCGGGGCTCCCTGCGGACGGCGGCGGCGAGCTCGCGGGCTGTGTCGAGTGCGGCGGCGGGGGTGTCGCCGCCGGTCTCCAGGAAGAGCCAGCAGGCGCCGTCGGGGAGCCGGTCGAGCGCCGGCGGGCGGGGGCCGGCCGCCAGCAGTGCGGCGATCAGGTCGGCGGCCATGCCCTCCGCGGTCAGCGGCCGCAGCGGCAGCAGGGTGGGGACGGCGTCCGCGGCGGCGGTCTCGTCCGGGTAGCCGGCCACCACCAGGGCGCGGACCGGCGGGTCGGCCACCAGCCCGACGGTGGCGCCGAGCAGCACGGCGCAGCTGCCCTCGCTGCCGGCCAGGGCCCGGGCCAGGTCGTGGCCGTGCTCGGGCAGCAGGGCGTCCAGGGCGTAGCCGGAGCCGCGGCGGGGCAGCTCCGGCATGGCGCGGCGCAGCACCGCCAGGTGGTCGGCGGCCAGGTCCTGCAGGGCGCCGTGCAGCTCTCCGGCCCGGCCGGGGAGAGCGCGCAGCCGGGCGCGTCCGGCGGCGTCCGTCCTGCCGCCCACGGTGAGCTCGGTGCCGTCGGCGAGCAGCACGTCCAGGGCGTGCAGGTGGTCGGAGGTGCGGCCCCAGGCCGCCGAGTGCGAGCCGCAGGCGTTGTTGCCGATCATGCCGCCGAGGGTGCACCGGCTGTGCGTGGACGGGTCGGGCCCGAAGCGCAGCCCGTACGGGTGGGCGGCCCGCTGCAGGTCGTCGAGGACGGTGCCGGGCTCGACCCGGGCGGTGCGGGTGTCCGGGTCCACCGAGAGCACCCGGCCGAGGTGGCGGCGGAAGTCGAGCACGACGGCGCCCGGGCCGATCGCCTGCCCGCCGATGCTGGTGCCCGCGCCGCGCGGCACCACCGGCACCCCGAACTCCCGGCACAGCGCGACCGCGGCCCGGACGTCGTCGCGGTCGGCCGGCTTCACCACCCCCACCGGCACGTGCCGGTAGTTGGAGGCGTCGTGGCCGTAGACGGCCCGTTCGGCGGTGTCGAAGCGCACCTCGCCGCGCAGGGCGGCGGTCAGGGCGCGTTCCAGTCCGGTGGCCATGCGCCGATCATCGCAAACGGCGGGCACCCGGACCCGGCAGCAGGCCCGGCCCGGATACGGGTGACGGGACGTCATCTGGCAGGCTCACGCCCATGACCGATGATCACATGACCCCGTACCTGGCCCGCCTGCCGATCGGCGAGGCCGTCCCCTTCCCCACCGAGGGCATGCCGGGCTGGGACATCTTCCCGTTCGAGGGCGACATCCAGGTCAAGGCACTGAAGGCCCCCGAACTGCCCGAGCCGCCCCGCGACGGCGACGGCGGCCCGGAGGACTGCAGCCAGTGCGCCCGCCCGGACGACGACTTCCTGTGGACGGACGAGCACTGGCGGCTCTCCGCGCCGGACGAGCCGGCGGCCGTCCCGGCCGTGGTGCTGCTCCAGCCGCGCGAGCACCACGACCTCGGCGACCTGCCGCCGGAGCGGGCCGCCGAGCTCGGCCCGATGCTGCAGCGCGTCGAGCGTGCCGTGATGTCGCTCGGCGGGATCGCCCGGGTGCACCACAACAAGTGGGGCGACGGCGCCGCCCACCTGCACTTCTGGCTGCTCGGCCGGCCCGCCGGGATGATGCAGCTGCGCGGCAGCTGCATGCCGATGTGGGACGACGTGCTGCCGAAGGTGCCCGCCGACGAGTGGCAGCGGAGCAGCCGGCGGATCGCCGAGGCGATGGCGGCCGACGGCGGCACCGCGCACGTCTGACACGGCGCCCGGGCGTGCCCCTCGGCTGGCACCCACCCGCCCGGCCCGTGCGCCGGGCAGCGGCTACCGGCGGCCGGTCACTGCGCCGCGGGCGATGTGGGAGAGCTTCGCGACCTCGAAGGCCGCGTAGGCGCCGCTCGACAGCAGCGAGAACTTCACGCCCTCGCGGCCGTCCGGCTTCCGGTAGCCGTCCGGGAGGAGGCCGCGGTAGTGCTCGGACGCCCGCTGGAAGAACTGCGGGCGCTCCGCGCGGTCCACGCAGCCCGCCAGGTCGAAGACGAACAGGTAGTGCCGGACCATCCGGGTGAACAGCTGCGCCTGCAGCGCCTCGGCGGCCGGCGAGCCGGCGAGCAGCTCGAAGCTGCGGGCGTACTGGTCGAACAGGTCGAAGTGGCTGGCGCCCGGGGAGCCGACCGGGTGCAGGGTGTGGCGGCGGCGGATGGTCACGCACTCGCGGGGGAGCACGGCGACCCGCCGGGCGGCCAGCAGGGTGGCGTGCACCACCGGGATCTCGTCGTAGTGGCCGTCCGGGAAGGGCGGCACGGTGCCGCGGCGCAGCAGGCGGTCCCAGATCAGCGGCGGGGTACCGAACAGCTCGGGCCGGTCGGCGGCGGCGGTGACCTCCGGTCCGGCGGCGGCCAGCTCCTGCTCGGCGCCGCCGGGCCAGAGCTTTTCGCGGTTGAGCCGGTTGTGTCCGAAGAGCAGCACGTCGACCTCGCCGGTCTCCTCCAGCCGTTCCGCGAGGGCAGCGAGGGCCTCGGGGTCCAGCAGGTGGTCGCTGTCGAGGAAGAGCAGGTAGTCGCCGCGTGCGCGGTCCGCGCCGGCGTTGCGGGCACGGCCGATGCCGACCGCGGCGTTGAGCCGCAGTACGGCGACCCGCGGGTCGCGCATCCCGTACGCGTCGGCGGTGCGCTCGGGGCAGTCCGGCGACGTGTCGACGACGAGGACGACCTCGAAGTCGCGGAACGACTGGGCGAGCAGTGCGTCGAGGCACTCCTTCAGCTGGCCGTTCCGATCGTGGGCGGGGAGCACGACGGAGATGAGGGGAGCCATGGCGGGGAGGCTAAGGAGGCGCACACGCTCCCGCAATGCCCGAAAGCGGAACCAATGCATCCAAATATGGCCAGACCCGATCGATCGTGCGCGAGATATTCACATCGGCTTCATGACATGTCGACATGTCGTCACCCGTGGTCGTGCGGAGTGCCCCGTCCGGTGACCGCGGTGCCGCCGGCGGCGGCCGGAAACGCCGGGGGGCGGGCTGCCCCCGGAAGGGCGGCCCGCCCGCGGCGGATCGGCTGCTGCGTACCGGCCGGTACGGGTCCGGTCAGTACCAGTGGTGCGCCTGCCAGAACGCCCAGGCGCCACAGGGGCTGCCGTAGCGGCTGTTCATGTAGTTCAGGCCCCACTTGATCTGGGTGGCGGCGTTGTCCCGCCAGTCGGCGCCGGCCGAGGCCATCTTCGAGGCCGGCAGGGCCTGCACCAGGCCGTACGCGCCGGAGGACTTGTTGACCGCGTGGATGTTCCAGCTGCTCTCGTGGGACACGATGTTGCTGAAGCACTGCAGCTGGTTCGCCGGAACGATCTGCGCGGCGATCTGCCGCGGGCTGCCGGTGGGTGCGGCGGCCTTGAGGGCGCTGCGCTGCTGGGAGCGGGAGGCGGCCTTGGCCTTGGCGTCCGCCTTCGCCTTGGCGTCCGCGGCGGCCTTCGCGTCGGCAGCGGCCTGCGCATCCGCGGCAGCCTTGGCGTCCGCGGCGGCCTGCGCATCGGCGGCAGCCTTGGCGTCGGCAGCGGCCTGCGCATCCGCAGCGGCCTTGGCATCGGCTGCGGCCTTGGCGTCCGCGTCGGCCTTGGCCTGGGCGTCGGCCTGGGCCTTCGCCTGGTCCGCGGCCGCCTGGTCGGCGACGGCGGTGGCGGCGGCCGGGGTGGCGGCAACGGCGGTGGCCGTCTCCTGGGGCAGTGCCAGCGCCAGGATCGCCGTGCCGGTCACGGCCAGCGTTCCGACGCCTGCGAAGAAGGCGTGCGGGCGGTGGGTCAGCGACAGGTTCTTGGGAAGCGGGAGCTGCATGGAGGGGGACGACCTCTTCCATCGGGGGCCGGTTCGGGCACGCGGGTATCGCGAAGCGTGTTCGGGGTGAACAGGCCCGCGGGCCGTGGACGACGGCCGGGGCGCTCCGGCCGGTGGACCGGAGCGGACGGGATGCACGGCGGCGAGGGCCTCGCTGCCTTGCGACCGGGACATTCTTGGCAGACCCGCCCGACGGGGGCAACGAGCCCGGAAACTACGCGCGATCGTAGGCGGAGCGGAGCGCCCGGCCCTCCTCCGGGCGCTCGGGCAGCGCTTGAACGGCCCTTACCCGAGACCTCGTTTCGGCGCCGGCCGGCCATGGCCACCCCGCTGACCAGCAGATTTCCCCGGCGCCGCGCCCGGGCCCCGGCCCGCTCCCCGCCCGGCGCCCGGCCGGGGGAGCGGCGCCGGCCGGTGCGACGACTATCGGGGGCCGTAGTCGTCCGGGGCCGTGTGCCGGGCTTCACAGGCGCCGGCCGCCGTGGTCGACGACCCGTCACCGCGCGGTCACCCACCGGTGCCCGGGACGGCCTGCGGCGCAGGTCACAGCCGGCCGGCGCCCGCCCGGTGGCTGCCCACGCCCGGCACCGCCGCGGCCGGGGTGACCTCGCGGCGCAGCACCGGCGTCCAGCCCGCGTCGGTGCCCGGCGGCGTGGCGGGGTTCGCGGCGTTGAAGGCGGCGATCAGGTCGGCCGGGCGTCCGTTCACCAGGTTGTTCCGCGCGGTGAGCGCGGTGCCGCCCCAGTGGTGGAGGAACCGGTCGGCGGACATGCCCGCCGGGGGCCTGACGTAGTTGTGCTCCGCCACGATCTGCGAGCCCACGCCGACGCCGATGCTGTACTCGTACTCCTCCGCGCCGACCGCGTAGTGGTTGTCGTACACGTCGGCCTGGCCGAAGCGGACCCGCGGCGCCCGCTGGACGGTGTTCGCCCACATGTCGTGGTGGAAGGTGACCCGCAGGTGGCCCGGGTCGGTGGTGGAGCCGTTTGCTGCTGCCGACCAGGTTGGTCTTGTCGTGGTCCTCGAAGACGTTCCAGGACGCGGTGACGTAGTCCGAGCCGTTGGTGATGTCGAGCCGGCCGTCGTGCACCTGGTACGGGCGGCCGAAGAACAGCGGCCGGCCGGAGTCGCCCGCGTTGAGGTCGACCGTCCCCGCCACGTACACGATCTTCGGGGTGGCGTTCGCGCCGTTGGCGGCGTTGTCGCCGCCGAGCACGGCGACCGGCTCGGCCCGGTTGCGGACGACGAGGACGCGCGCGGCGTCCGCGGCCGCACCGCCGGTCGTGCCGGTCGTCGCCGAACCCCCAGCCGTCGCCGGCGGGCAGCACCGCACGGCCGATGCCCTGCCGGTGGAGGTCTGGCCCCGGCCGCACCACCCGGCGCGCCCAGCCGCCCACGGCGGCCCACTCGGGCGGCACTCGCCCCGGGGGTGCGTGACAGCGCCGCCGCCCGGGCGCGGATACTGGCGGCATGATGATCGCGCTCGTCCTGGTGGTGGCCCTCACCCTGCTCGCTCTCGTGCACTGGTACGTCTGGCGGCGGACGGTGCGCGACGTGTCGGCCCCCGGCAGTGTCTGGCGCCGGGTCGGAACGGGGCTGGCGGTGCTGCTGCCGCTGCTCTCGCTGGGCGCGCTGATCGGCGGCCGGGCCCTGCCGCTCGCCGTCGAACGGTGGCTGGCCTGGCCCGGCTACCTGTGGCTGGCGGTGCTGCTCTACCTGGTGCTGGCGCTGCTGGTCGGCGAGGCCGTCCGGCCGCTGCTGCTCCGCGTCGGGCGGCGCCGTGGCGCCGTGCAGCCGCAGGCCGTGCCGGTGGCCGCGGGCGGTGCCCCGGCTCCCGCCGAGCAGGCCGACCCCGCCGACCCCGCCGAGCAGGCCGGACGGAAGGGGCAGGGCGGCCCGGCCGACCCGTCCCGGCGGCTGCTGGTGGCCCGCGGAGTGGCGGTCGCCGCCGGCGCCACGGCCGCCGCGGTGGTCGGCAACGGCGCGTACGGGGTGCTGCGCGGGCCGCGCCTCAAGCAGGTCACCGTCCCGCTGGCGAAGCTGCCGCGGCAGGCACACGGCTACCGGATCGCCGTGGTCAGCGACATCCACCTCGGCCCGATCCTCGGCCGCGCGCACACCCAGCGGATCGTCGACACCATCAACCGCGCGCAGCCCGACCTCATCACCATCGTGGGCGACCTGGTCGACGGCAGCGTGCCGGAGCTCGGCCCCGCCGCCGAGCCGCTGGCGCAGCTGCGGGCCCGCGACGGCGCCTTCTTCGTCACCGGCAACCACGAGTACTTCTCGGGTGCCGCGCCCTGGGTGGACTTCGTGCGGGAGCTCGGGGTGCACCCGCTGGAGAACGCCCGCACCGAGCTCGGCCACTTCGACCTCGCGGGCGTCAACGACATCGCCGGCACCGCGGAGGGCCAGGGGCCCGACTACGAGCGGGCCCTGGGCGACCGGGACACCCGCCGCGCCGCCGTCCTGATGGCCCACCAGCCGGTGGCCGTGCACGAGGCCGTCCGCCGCGGCGTCGACCTCCAGCTGTCCGGCCACACCCACGGCGGGCAGCTGTGGCCGGGCAACTACCTGGCGGAGCTGGCCAACCCGACGGTCGCCGGGCTGGAGCGGTACGGCGACACCCAGCTCTACGTCACCCGCGGCGCGGGCGCCTGGGGCCCGCCGGTGCGGGTGGGCGCCCCCTCCGACATCACGATCGTCACCCTGGCCTCCTGGCAGGCCTGAGACGGGCCGGCCCGGGACGGTCGTCCCGCGGTCGTCCCACGGCTGTCCCGCCTGGCGAAATGTTCCGTCCCACCTGGTGACCGGTCAGTAGGGTTCCCGGCATGACCGGGAACCCCGCGCACCGCCGTTGGCTGATGCTCGCGATCGGGACGGGCGGCCAGACCGCCATGACCACGGTGCTCTACGGCATGCCGTCGCTGGTGCCCGCCTTCCAGCGGGAGTTCGGGCTGTCGCTCGCCGGGGCGGGCGCCCTGGTCTCCGGCCCGATCGCCGGGATCCTCCTGACCATGGTCGGCTGGGGAGCGGTCGCGGACCGCCGCGGCGAGCGGTTCGCCCTGGCGGCCGGCCTGCTCCCGGCGGCGGCCGTGCTCGCGGTCGCGGCCGCCGTCCCCGGGGTGCCCGCGCTGGCCGTGCTGCTGGTGCTGGCCGGGGCGTTCGGGGCCTCGGTGAACGCGGCCTCCGGCCGTCTGGTGATCGGCTGGTTCCCGCCGCAGCGGCGGGGCGTGGCGATGGGCGTCCGGCAGGCATCGCAGCCGCTGGGCGTGGGCCTGGCCGCCGCCGTCCTCCCGCCGCTCGCCGAGCACGCCGGGCTGCCCGCCGCGCTCGGCTGCTGCGCGGTCATGTGCGCGGTGGCGGGTGCCGCCGTCCTGCTGCTGGCCGCCGATCCGCCGCGCCCGCCGTCCGCCGGACCGGCCAGCTGGCCGGGCCCGTACCGCGGCGCCCGGCTGTGGCGGCTGCACGGTGCGGCGGCGCTGCTGTGCGTCCCGCAGTTCGTGGTGGCGGGCTTCGCCCTGGTCTTCCTCACCGTTGCCCGCGGCTGGTCGGCCGCCACGGCCGGCACGGTGCTCGCGGCCGCCAACCTGGCGGGTGCGGGCGTCCGCCTGGCGGCCGGCTGGTGGTCGGACCGGGTGGGCAGCCGCGTCCGGCCGATGCGGCTGCTCGCGCTGGCCACCGCAGCGGACGTGCTGCTGCTCGCCGTCGGGGCCGCGGCGGACTCCCCGCTGGGTACGGCGGCGCTGCTGCTGGCCACCGGCCTGACCGTCTCCACCAACGGGCTGCACAACACCGCCGTCGCCGAGCACGCCGGGACGGCCTGGGCGGGCCGGGCGCTGGGCGTCCACGGCCTGGCCCAGCACAGCGCGATCGTCCTGGTGCCGCCGCTGACCGGCGCCCTGATCGCCGCCCGCGGCTTCGTCCCCGCCTTCGCCCTGGCCGCCGCCTTCCCGCTGGTGGCGGCCGCCGTCGTCCCCACCGGACCGACCCCCGCCGTGGACGACACCGAGGCCGAGGACACCCCGGCCGGGCCCGCACCCACGGGGCGTACCTCCCGGCCGAAGGCCGAGGGGGAACCGCGCGATCCGGGTGCGGGCCACCGTGCAGATCACGGCTCGACCCGCACCGTCGCGGCACCCGCATCCGGATTGCGCAGTTCCCCGCGCCCCTGAATCGACCGCCCGAGCGAATCGACCGCCGAGCGGATCGACCGCCCCGAGTGAATCGGCCGCCCGAGTGCCCTCCGAGGGCAACGTCAGCCCAGCCGGGACGCCGGCCGTTCCTCGCCCGGCGGGGGGCCGGCGGACGGGCCGCCGCGGAGCAGCGCCAGGTACTCGGCGCGCGGCCTGGGCACCGCACCCAGGCTCCGCACGTGCGGGCTGTCCCACTGGACGTCCAGCAGCAGCCCGCCGGCCTCGGACAGGCGCTGGGCGAGGTCGGCCACGGCGACCCTGGCGGCGTCCGGCCGAATGCCGAACATGGAGTCCAGGCTGATCACCGGCCCGACCCGGACCCCGAACGCGCCGCCGACCAGCTCGCCCTCCTCCCACACCTCGACGCTGTGCGCCCGCCCCCGGGCGTGCAGGGCCTCGAGTGCGGCCCGCAGGTCGGCCGTCAGCCAGGCCGGGGTGCGGCCGGCGGCGCAGCGCTCGACGACCTCGCCGAACGCCTTGTCCGCGGTGGTCGTCCACAGGTCGCTGTTGCGCAGCCGGCGGGCCAGCCGGCTGCCGAGCCGGGCGCCGGTGACGGGGATGACCGGCCGCGGGTCGGGGCACCACCAGGCGACGCCAAAGGCGTCCTCGCCCGCCCCGGGGGGTGCGGCGATGATGCCCTCGGCGACCTGCTCCTCGTAGCGGGCCTCGTTCATCCACAGCGCGTACTCGTCCGGGGCGGGCATCGGGAAGGCGCCGGCCCGGTAGCCGGCGAGCAGTGCGTCCGGGCCGAGGTCGGCGCAGAACGCGGCGGGTGCGTCGGAGGGGGCGCGGTCGAGGACGACCGCGGCCCACCACTGTGCGGTACCGCTCACCCGACGTGCTCCAACTGGCCGCTGGCCTCGAGCCGGTCGAGGTAGAAGTCGAGCAGTTCGGCGTCGACGGCCGGCAGTTCGACGCCGGCCCGCTCCAGCGCCCGGTCGGCGCCGGCCCGGGTGAACTCCGGGAACGTCGGCCGGAAGTACATCTCGCTGATGGTCAGCTCGCTTCCCTCGGCGCGGTCCACGAACAGCGGCACGAACGGGGTGATCGGGTGTGCCGGGTTCGCGGTGGCGAAGGCGATCAGCCGGTGCACCCACTCGCGGTACGGCAGGTGCTCGACCGGGCGGCCGCGGGCGCGAATGCGTTCGGTGAGGTCGCCGAGGGCGGCC
The DNA here is from genome assembly GCF_040680995.1 of Kitasatospora sp. NPDC051914. Lineage (NCBI taxonomy): Bacteria > Bacillati > Actinomycetota > Actinomycetes > Kitasatosporales > Streptomycetaceae > Kitasatospora > Kitasatospora sp. NPDC051914. Next base: position 9,701 of record NZ_JBFAXX010000024.1, on the reverse strand, counting down.
GGAGCGGGGTTGGTCAGGTGCAGCACCCGGCCCTCGGCGGGCTCCGTGGTGGAGATGAGGGCGAGCGCACGGGTGAAGACGTCGGCGGGCACGAAGTCCAGCGGCAGGTCGACGTCCGGGCTGGTGCCGCTGTCCCACAGGTAGCGGATGATCGCGGACAGCTCGGTGCCGGGGTTGATCACCCCGTGCCGCAGGTCGCCGGTGACGTCGTTGACCCGGTGCACGGTGACCGGCAGCCCGGCGCCGGCCGCGTGGTGCAGCAGCGCCTCGGCGACCCACTTGCTCTCCACGTAGCCGACCGAGAGCCGGTCGGCGTGCGCGAGCGGGCTCTCCTCGGTGATCTGCCGGACGCCCGCCGGGCCGTACCCGGCGAGCACGGCCATGCTCGACAGGTAGTGCACCGGGATCGCCCGCGAGTGGCCCGCCAGCCGGATCACCTCGCGGGTGCCGGCCACGTTCGCCGCCCGCAGCTGGTGGTACGGGTACAGGAAGTTGACCTGCCCGCCGAGGTGGTGGATCAGGTCGACGGTGCCGGCCAGCTCCTCGAAGCGGCGCCGACCGAGGCCGAGCAGCGGCTCGGACAGGTCGCCGACCACCGGCACCACCCGGTCCGAGTGCAGGTCGCGCAGCAGGTACCGCTGGTGGGCGGCGCGCAGCCGCTCCAGGCCGTGGTCCGGGTCGGGCGCCCGGACCAGGCAGTGCACCCGGGCGTCGGTGGTCTCCAGCAGCGCGCGCAGCAGGTGGGTGCCACAGAACCCGGTGGCGCCGGTCAGCAGGATGTCGGACGGCTGGTGCCAGCGCGGCGCGGCGCGGTCCGGGGCACGGTGCACCGGCACGCCCAGCTCGGCCTCGGCGGTGAAGTCGATCCGCTGCCCGTGCTCGGCGGGCAGCACCCCGCGGGCGTCCCGGGTCACGGTGGTGAACGCGCCGAGGGTGGGGTTCTTCAGCAGCGCCCGGGTCAGCGTGCGGATGCGGTCCACGCCGATCCCGAACATGATCCGGGCACGGGCCAGCATCTCCATCGCCAGCAGCGAGTTGCCGCCGAGCTCGAAGAAGTCGTCGTCGGTGCCGACGTGCTCCACGCCCAGGATCTGCGCCCACAGGTAGGCCAGGCCCGCCTGCACGCCGGTGCCGGGCACGCCGACGACGGCGTGCCCCGGGTCCCGGGCGCCGCGGGCCAGCCCGACCCGGTCGATCTTCCCGCTCGGGGTGACCGGCATGTGCTCCACCGGCACGAAGGCACTGGGCACCAGGTGGTCGGGCAGCCGCGCGGCCATGTACTGCCGCAGGTCCTCCGGCCGCCCGCCGCGGGCCGTGTAGTAGGCGGTGAGCGCCCGCCCGCCGCCGGCCGCCTCGCCCGCCACCACCCGGACCTCGCCCACCGAGGGGTGTTCGCCGAGGACCGCCTCGACCTCGCCGGGGTCCACCCGGTAACCGCGGATCTTCACCTGGTCGTCGGCCCGGCCGATCAGCTCCAGGTTGCCGTCCGGCCGCCACCGGCCGGTGTCGCCGGTGCGGTACATCCGCCCGCCCGGCGTGCCCGCGTACGGCTCGGGCAGAAACCTTTCCGCCGTCAGGTCCGGGCGCTTCCAGTAACCGCGGGCCAACCCCGGGCCGCCGATGTACACTTCGCCCTTCTCACCCGGCGGCACCGGCCGCAGACCCGCGTCCAGCACGTGCACGAACGTGCCCAGCAGCGGCCGTCCCACCGGCACCGGCGCGTGCGCCGGCTGCGCCAGCAGCTCCGGGCCTATCTCGCACAGCGTCGAGGTGATCCCGGTCTCCGTCAGCCCGTACGCATTCAGCAGCCGCGTGCCCGGCAGCCGCCGCAGCGTCTCCCGGCAGTCCTCCGCCGGTACCGTGTCACCGCCCACCACCAGCAACCGCAGCGAGGACGCCGCCGGCCCCTGCGCCGGCAGCACCGCCAGCAGCCGGTGCCAGTACGTCGGCGTCAGATCCGCCACCGTGATGCCCAGTTCGGGCAGCCGGTGGGCCAACTCGATCGGCGCCCACGGATGCCGGCCGCCCAGCACCAGCGCCGCCCCGTTCAGCAGCGGCGTGAATATCTGCTCCAGCGAGGTGTCGAAACCCAGCGCACCCAGCTGCAGCACCCGGTCCGCCGGTGACAGTCCGTACGCTTCCGCCACCCGCGACAGCGTGAACACCATCGTCCGGTGACTCACCGGCACACCCTTCGGCTCACCCGTCGTACCCGAGGTGTAGATCAGGTACGCCAGGTCGTCCGGGTCCGACAGGTCCGTCGGCGGCACCACCGGCGCAGGCCCCGCCGTCCGGTACGCCTCCACCAGCACCGCGGCCGGGAACAGCCCGGCATGGTCACGCGACGTCACCACCGGCCCGCCGCCGGAGTCCGTGGCCAGCTTCGCCAACCGCAGGTCCGGATGCGCCGGATCCAGCGGCAGGAACGCACCACCCGCCTTCAGCGCGGCCAGCATCGCCACCACCATGTCGCCGCTGCGCTCCAGGCACACCGGCACCACCACGTCCGGCCCCACGCCCAGCGCCCGCAACTCCTCGGCCAGCCGGTCGCTGCGCCCGTCCAGTTCCCCGTAGGTCAGCGGGCCGTCGTCGCACAGCACGGCGAGCGCGCCGGGGCGGGTCGCGGCCTGCGCGCGGAACAGCCCGTGCACCGTACGGCCCGGGGCGCCCGAGCCGGTGGGCCTCAGATCGCGCCAGCGGCTTTCGACCTCGCGTCGGCATTCCTCGCGGCCGGCCGGTCCGAATACGCTCCGCCATCCCTCGGGCACCGGGAGTTCGTTCGTCCAAATTGCATACTGCCCATCTTCGTTCGACAGAACGAGATGTGGCCCGAATTGGGGGGGTTGGACGTGATTCGACTGATCCACCGGCAACGACCTCGACAGACGGCGGATGGATTACCGGGAAATATCGGGGAGTGCGTGGACACCGGCCCAGCACGGCCGCGGCCTCCGCCGCCCGCCACGGACCGCCCCCGATAATCTCGACTATAGGCACCCCGGGCGCGCTATGTATGATTGGGAGCGCCCCAATTCCTGAGCGGATCAGCTCATCACCTCCGAAGGAGGTAGCTGGGTTGACACGTCGACGACAGCGGCTGACGATCTGTTATATCGGTCTGACGGCCCTGCTGACGGTGATCTACTACCGTTTTCCCACCGATCGCATCATCTGGTGGACGGGCATCGGGCTCAGCAGCTTCGCTGCGATCGTCATCGGTGTCCGCCTCAACAGGCCCGCCCATGCCGCTTCCTGGTACCTCCTCGCAGTCGCCAACCTGAGCTTCACCGCGGGCGAGGTCGTCCAGGTCATCCAGACCGAGTACCTGCACCAGCTCACCTTCCCCTCGCTCGCGGACGCCTTCTACCTCGCCGAGTTCGTGCTCTACGCCGCCGGCGTCTGGGGATTCATCCGCTGGCGCACCGCCCACCAGGACCGCGGCAGCCTCATCGACGCGCTGACCCTCACCGTCGGCCTCGCGCTGCTCAGCTGGATGTACCTGATCGTCCCGTACGCGCAGAACCCCCAACTCACCGGGTTCCAGAAGGTCATCTCCATCGCCTACCCGCTCGGCGACATCCTCGTGCTCGCCATGCTGATGCGGCTGCTGGTCCCGCGCGGCGGCAAGAGCCCCGCCGTCGTCCTGCTCACCCTCGGCACCGTCGGCCTGCTCGTCTCCGACGTCCTCTACGGCCTCATCCAGCTCCACGGCGTGTGGCGCATCGGCACCCCCGTCGACCTCGGCTGGGCACTCCTCTACACCGCGTGGGGCGTGGCCGCACTGCACCCCTCCATGGTCGAACTGACCCGGCCCATCCCCACCCAGCCCCCGGACATCAGCCGCGGCCGGATCGCCCTGCTGACCATCGCCTCGCTGATCGCGCCCACCATGCTCGTCCTGGAGGTCACCCAGGGCAACGCCGGCAACGCCGCCGTCATCGGCGGCTTCTCCGCCGTCCTCTTCCTGCTCGTCCTCTCCCGGCTCGCCGGCGTCGTCCTCGCCCACCGGCACGCCGTCGAACGCGAACGCGTCCTGCGGATGGCCGGCGCCTCCCTCGCCGGCGCCGTCACCGTCGAGCAGGTCGCCGACGCCGTCCGCACCGCCGCCTCCTCCCTCGTCCCCACCGAGCCCGCCCACGTCGCCCTGCTCTCCGTCGGAGAGGAGGGCGCCCTGCAGACCAACGGCGACGGCCCGCCCGGGGCGGACCCCGCCCGGCACAGCCGCCTCGTCCCCGTCGGCACCCTCGACCACGCCCTCGCCGCCCGCCTCGAAGGAGCCCCCAGCGCCCTCATCTGCCCCCTCGTCCTGGAGAAGCGCCCCTCGGGCGACCCGCTGATCGGCGCCCTCGTCGTCGGCGGCACCGAACACCGGCTCACGGCTTTATGGGGCACCCTCGACATCCTCGCCGGGCAGGCCGCACTCGCGGTCGAACGGGTCATGCTCAACGAGGAGATCAACCGCCGCAACAGCGAGCTCTACTTCCGCACGCTGGTGCAGAGCGCCTCCGACGTGATCCTCATCCTGCGCGCCGACGACACCATCCGGTACGCCAGCTCCTCGGCGGACCGCGTCCTCGGCCACCCCTCGCTCGACGGCCAGGCCCTCACCGACCTCGTGCCGCCGGAGGACAGCCGCGCCGTCAACCAGGCCCTGCTGCGCATGCGCACCCGCGAACAGGCCGAGCAGCGCGAACACTGGCGGCTGCTGCGCAACGACCGCAGCGTCATCGAGGCCGAGGTCCGCTGGAACGACCTGCGCGACGACCCCACCGTCGGCGGCCTGGTGCTCACCCTGCGCGACGTCACCGACCAGCGGCAGATGGAACGCGAACTCACCCACCGCGCCTTCCACGACTCGCTCACCGGCCTGGCCAACCGCGTCCTCTTCCAGGACCGCGTCGGCCACGCCCTCTCCCGCAGCGGCCGCCGCGGCACCGTCACCGGCGTGCTCTTCATCGACCTCGACGACTTCAAGGTCGTCAACGACACCCAGGGCCACGCCGTCGGCGACGAACTCCTGGTCGCCGTCTCGCTGCGGATCTCCACCGCGCTGCGCACCTCCGACACCGCGGCCCGGCTCGGCGGCGACGAGTTCGCCGTGCTGGTCGAGGACGCCCTGTCGCCCGCCGACGTCGGCGCCACCGCCGCCGGGGTGCTCGCGGTCTTCGAGGAGCCGTTCAGGCTGAGCTCCGGCACCGTGCGGGTCGCCGCCAGCGTCGGCGTCGCCACCACCGAGGACAGCGACGACGGCGCCGAGCTGCTCACCCACGCCGACCTGGCGCTGTACTCGGCGAAGGCGGCCGGCAAGCGGCAGTGGTGCCACTACCGGCCCGCGCTGCAGGCCGGCCTGGTCGAGCGGCACGAGCTCAACGAGAGCCTGGACGAGGCGATCGCCGAGTCCGCCTTCGCGCTGTACTACCAGCCGATCGTCGACCTCGGCGACGGGAGCCTGGTCGGCTTCGAGGCGCTGGTGCGCTGGCCGCACGAGCGGCGCGGCATGGTCCTGCCGGAGGAGTTCATCTCGCTCGCCGAGGAGAGCGGCCAGATCGTGCCGCTGGGCGCCTGGGTGCTGGAGCGGGCGGTCGCCGAGGCGGCCCGCTGGCAGCGGCTGACCCGGGCCGAGCGGGCGGCCGACGGGCGCGGCCCGCTGCGGGTGAGCGTCAACGTCTCGGGCCGGCAGTTCCGCGACGCGGGCTTCGTCGACACCGTGCGCCGGGCCATCGACCAGAGCGGCATCGAGCCGCACACGCTGGTGCTGGAGCTCACCGAGACGGTGCTGATGCGGCGCGACGAGCGGTTGCGCACCGACATGCAGCTGCTCGGCGACCTCGGCGTGCAGATCGCCATCGACGACTTCGGCACCGGCTACTCCTCGCTGAGCTACCTGCGCGAGTTCCCGATCTCCATCCTGAAGATCGACAAGTCGTTCATCGACGGGCTCGGCCACTCCCAGCAGCAGTACGCGCTGGTCGAGGGCATCGCGCGGATCGCCGACACGCTGGGCGTGCAGGTCATCGCCGAGGGCATCGAGAACACGGTGCAGCGGGAGCTCCTGGCCGCGATGGGCTGCCCGCTCGGACAGGGCTACCTGTTCGCCCGGCCGCTGACCTCGGACCAGGCGGGCAGTCTGGTGCAGGAGGACGCCCGCCCGGCCGGGCTGAACATCGGGCGCGCCTGAGGCGTGCACGCCGGGCGGGCCCGAGGCGGCCGGGTGCGCCCGGGACGGCCGGGGGCGGTCTCCGGCTGCCTCCGGGTGCAGGCACCCGGAGGCCCGCCCTCCGATTTGATCATCTGGCGGGCCGTCAAGTTACCATCAGGTAGATTGTTGGTGATCTGCCAAAGGACCCTCTCCGTGCTCGACCGTCGACCGCGCCGCACCGGCCGCGTCACCCGCCCCCTGCTCGTCCTCGCCGCCGTCCTCGGCGTGCTCCCCGCCGCCGCACCGGCCTACGCCGCGCAGCCCGCCACCCCGCACCTCGACGCCGTGGAGCGCACCCTGCGGGAGGTGTCGCCGGGCCTGGAGGGCCCGGTCTGGCAGCGCACCGACGGCAACCGCTTCGACGGCGTCCTGCAGACGCCCGGCTGCTGGGGCGACCCGGCCTGCCGCACCCGCACCGGCAGCGACGAACTGCTCGCCCGCACCACCGCCGCCGTCGCCGCCGCCACCCGCACCGTCGACGTCTCCTCGCTCGCGCCCTTCCCCAACGGCGGCTTCGAGGACGCCCTGGTCGCCGGCCTCCAGCAGGCCACCGCCGGCGGCAACCGCATCACCGTGCGCATCCTGGTCGGCGCCGCGCCCGTCTACCACCTCAACGTGAAGCCCGCCGCCTACCGCGACGAGCTGCTCGCCCGCCTCGGCCCGGCCGCCGCGAACGTCACCCTCACCGTGGCCTCCGCCACCACCTCCCGCACCGGCCTGTCCTGGAACCACTCCAAGATCCTGGTCGTGGACGGCGCCACCGCGATCGTCGGCGGCATCAACGGGTGGAAGGACGACTACCTCGACACCGCCCACCCGGTCACCGACGCCGACGTCGAGATCACCGGCCCCGCGGCCGGCTCCGCCGCCCGCTACCTCGACACCCTGTGGTCCTGGACCTGCGACAACACCGGCACCTTCAGCCAGAACGTCTGGTTCGCCGCCTCCGCCGGCGCCGGCTGCCTGCGCACCCTCGACACCCCTGCGGCCCCCGCGGCCGGCGGTGTCCCGGTGATCGCCGTCGGCGGCCTCGGCATCGGCGTCCGCACCGCCGACCCCGCCTCCGGCTACCGTCCGCAACTGCCCGGGGCGGCCGCCACCCGCTGCGGCATCGGCGTGGCCGACCGCACCAACAACGACCGCGACTACGAGACGGTCAACCCCGAGGAGAACGCGCTGCGCGCCCTCGTCGCGAGCGCCACCGAGCGCATCGAGATCTCCCAGCAGGACCTCAACGCCACCTGCCCGCCGCTGCCCCGCTACGACCAGCGGCTGTACGACGTGCTGGCCGCCAAGCTGGCCGCGGGCGTCAAGGTGCGGATCGTGGTCAGCGACCCGGCCAACCGCGGCGCGGTCGGCAGCGGCGGCTACTCGCAGATCAGGTCGCTCGCCGAGATCGGCGACGTGCTGAAGGACCGTCTGGTGAAGCTGACCGGCGACCAGGCCAAGGGCCGGGCCGCGCTCTGCGGCAACCTGCAGCTCGCCTCCTTCCGCGCCGCACCCACCGCCACCTGGGCCGACGGCCACCCGTACGCGCTGCACCACAAGGTGGTGTCGGTGGACGGCCAGGCCTTCTACACCGGCTCGAAGAACCTCTACCCGGCCTGGCTGCAGGACTTCGGCTACATCGTCGAGGACCGCGCCGCCGCCGGACGGCTCGACGCCGAGGTGCTCGCGCCGCAGTGGCAGTACTCGCAGGCCACCGCGACGGTCGACCACCAGCGGGGCATCTGCACCGCCTGAGACCGCCGCGCCCGCCCCTCTCGTGGACGGAGGGGCGGGCGCGGCCCGTGGCAGTCCTCCCGGGCGGTGCTCACGGGTCGGTGATTTTCCGGCCAGTGCTTCCGGGTCAGTGCTCCTGGGCTGTGTGGATCTTCGCCCAGGAGCGCGGCTGCTGCGGGGCGGCCGACGGCCGGGCCGCCTGCGCGCCCGGCGGGACGGCACCGCGGGCCGGCTTGGACGCCGTGTACAGCCAGGTCTGCAGCAGCTCGCCCAGCGGCTTGCCGGAGATCCGCTCGGCGTACTGCCGGAACTCCGCGATCGTCGCGTCGCCGTACCGGTGCTCGGCCGGCCAGCCCTTCAGGATGCGGAAGAACGCCTCGTCGCCGACCTCGTTGCGCAGCGCCTGCAGGGCCAGCGCCCCGCGGTCGTACACCGCGCCGTCGAACTGGTGGTCCGCGCCGGGGTCGCCGGGCTTCACCGTCCAGAACGGGTCGTCCGCCGGGTGCGAGGAGTACACCCAGTCCGCGAGCTCCTGCGCGGTGCCCTCGTTCTCGTGCTCCGACCACAGCCACTGCGCGTACGTGGCGAAGCCCTCGTTCAGCCAGATCTCGCTCCACCGCCGGACGGAGACCGTGTCGCCGAACCACTGGTGGGCCAGCTCGTGCACCACCACCGAGGTGTTGGAGCCGCGGGAGAACTGCCGCGGGCTGTAGAACACCCGGGTCTGGTTCTCCAGGGCGTAGCCGGTCTTCACGTTGGGCACGTAGCCGCCGACCGAGCCGAAGGCGTACGGGCCCAGGTAGCCGGACAGCCAGTCGGCGAGTTCGCCGGTGCGCTCCACGCTCGCCCGGGCGGCGCCGTCGTTGTCGCCGAGGTCGCGGCTGTAGGCGTTCAGCACCGGGATGCCGCCCGGGCTGGTGGAGCGGGTGATGTCGAAGCGTCCGACCGCGAGCGTCGCCAGGTAGGTGGCCTGCGGCTTGTTCTGCCGCCAGTTGTACCGGGTCCAGCCGATCCGCGAGCTCTGCGAGACCAGGTCGCCGTTGCTGATGGCCTGGGTGCCGTCCGGGACGAGCACCGACACGTCGAAGGTGGCCTTGTCGGACGGGTGGTCGTTGCTCGGGAACCACCACCAGGCCGCCTCCGGCTCGCCCGCCGCCACCCCGCCGTCGGGGGTGCGCAGCCACGCGGTGAAGCCGTAGCGGGAGACCGCGGACGGCGTGCCCGCGTAGCGGACCACCACCGTGGTGCGCTGCCCCTTGGCGAGCGGCGCGGCCGGGGTGACCTCCAGCTCCTGCTCGCCGGTGGCGGCGAACTTCGCCGGACGGCCGTCCACCAGCACCTCGCTGACGTCCAGTGCGAAGTCCAGGTCGAACCGGGAGAGGTTCTGGGTGGCGGTGGCCAGGATGGTGGTGGTGCCCTCCAGCCGGTCGGTGGCCGGCTGGTACTTCAGCCTGATGTCGTAGTGCGAGACGTCGTATCCGCCGTTGCCGTAGGTGGGGTAGTAGGCGTCGCCGATGCCGGGGGAGCCGGCGGTGGCCGCGGCGGCCGAGGCCGGGTCGGCCAGTAAGAGGGCGGCGGCGGCCGCCAGGGAGACGATCATCCTCGTGCGCACAGGGGTCCTCCAGTGCGGTCGGGGTGCGGACGATTGACGGTAGATCGGGTCGACCCTCCGTCAGGCGCGCCTCAGTCTCACCTTTATGAAGTGTTCATGCAAGGACACCTTCGGCCACCCGGAGGCAACGCAGGAGGGGCGCGGGGAACCGCACGGTTACCCCCGCCC